>DAYJ01000050.1 GCA_002506875.1 Euryarchaeota archaeon UBA40
CACTCGACTCCATGGACATTGAAGAGCCTGCTAACATGGCGATGTGGATGGAACTCGGTGAACTCTGATTATTCTCCACGATACCATCGTTTCAGATCGTCGATATCGTTTGGAAGCGGTCGTTCTGGGTCCAAGCCTGTACCTACTGCCTGGAATCTTTCGATTGCCATCCAAGCAGCCGCTCGCACATCATCCTCATCTTCATTGAGAATCTGAGATAGTGAATCTCTCCAGCGAGGACGTTCTCCAGCCTTCTTTGCCCATTCATCAATCCAAGGTCTTAGTGGGGCGAGAATCAGGGCCATACGGCCGAAGGCAAGCCAGTCAGGTCTTAGTTCAGCTCTTGGAGCTTCACGGCCCAAAATGCTCCGATGACGGCGAATCCAGCCTTGTTGTCCATCGAGGAATTGCAGCATTCTCTGCGTGTGGCGGTGACTAATCGAGCGCACGGGTCCGAGAGTTGCACGTAGTCGCCGCACATCTGCAGATGGAACGAGGCTCAGAGTTCCAACGATTGAGAATACTGTTCTGGAAAGGGCCGATCTAGGGACTTGGGCGGCTAGGCGTTCATCGGATGCCTCCCAGGCAGTTGCATATATCGAATGGGCAGAGGCAAGTACTCTCCACGGAGGTGTTCCGTTAAGCCATTCTTCGTGATCCTTCTGAGGTTCTCCACCTACATTCAGAGTTTGTTGCCCATCCTGGGCATTCATAGATTGCTTGAGTAAGGCCATTTCAACCTCCTGTGTAGAAACATTCAGTGGCGAAGGTGAGGATCTGAGAAAGCGTCGAATCGTTGCCCTCAGGGTCTTTTCAAGATCTTTTTCCGTTTTATGATTCATGATCGGGCCTTCGACTTGTCCGCGATTGAAGGGTTCCGGCATTGTAACCTCTCCACCAAGGAGCTGCTGAAATCCGATTCTGATTTTAGTTTGTAACTCGTCAGTCTCGAAGTATTCTGTCTTGTTTACTGTCGCCATTCTCAATGTACCTTCATTAATTCGTTTCAACGCAATCTCGGGTTCACAATCGACCCAGATGGTAAGGTCTGGGACGAGAGCATTTGCGTTTAGCCGTGCAACTTCTTCGAGACCCAAGTCGCCCACTATGCCTTGGTAGACAAGGGATGAATGAACATTTCTCTCTGACACGACTGCTGCTCCAAGCATGAGTCGGGGGCGAATCCACATGTGGGAATGATCTAACCGATCTGCGGCGAAGTAACCTGCTTCCTGCAAGGGTCCAGCATCCCCTGTACGGACGGCTTCAACTGCCAACTGTCCGAGTGGATGGTTTCGTCGTGGTTCGGCGGTGATCTGGACTGATGTGAATGCTCCTTCTTGACGAAGAATATCTGCGACCATCTTCGTAGCTGTACCCTTACCGGAACCGTCGCCTCCTTCGAGAGTGATGAGATACATCAGCTCACTCCTCGAGTTCGGTCCAATCCTCGAATTGTCGACGAGCGATTCGATTTAGTGCCATTCCCGCAAGAATAAGTCCGGGGCCGATGAAAACGCCTCCTCGGCTGAATAGAGCGATACCACTGAGCCATTGAGTTCGACGGTAGGAATTGCCGCGTAAAGCCTCCATGGCTGCACCGAATCCGATTGCAGCGGTAAGGACAGTGAATACTGCCACAGCAGTCCCTACATCTACACTATCTTGCAGTGTACTGTCCATTCTCAAATCGACTGTATTGGTTCCAGAACCGGCCCTCATTGTGATTGTGATTTGGGTTACTTCTCCTGGTATGAGGATTCGCTGTTCAGTGATGTTACCATCAGTTCTTACTTCCACAATTCGTGTTTGCCGTGTTTGTTCATCGAACATAAAGCGGCCATTCTGATCGGTGAAGGTTCGTGTGATGAGATTTCCTTGTTCATCTAACAATTTGACCTCTACACCTTCTAGATATTCGCCACCTTCTCCCTCTTCAGTAATCTCATTGACAAGAAGGCCAGCGACAACAGCTTCCCCCTCAGCGATTCCGGTTGGATTTGAGAGCAGGTCGGATGGGTCTGCTGAGATGAGTAATACTCCGAATAGTAGCCCAAGGAGACTTCCTGCCATGATTAGCATAATTGCGATCTTTCGCACAACTGGCAGTTCTCCACCAATCTCCGCACCTTGTCGGATTGCACGAATTGCGATTTCACTTGCTTCAGTGCGGATATCAGACGAATCAACTCGAATCTCTTCATCATCAGCCGCTAGTTCGCTCTCAAGGTCATCGAATTCATCCATTACGCGAACCTTGACAAGGCCATCATCGTCCTGCATCTCAAGCCTCCTCTTGAAGGTCGTTAGGGGAGGGGGCTTGAATCCCCTTCGGTTCCGAGTTTGCTCGTAATGCCGACCCTGCAAGAGGTCCTAAGATTGCGAATAATACTAGGCCAAAGATTGCATATTGTGCTTCGAAGGTCTCGATCACTGCCTCGACATCATTCGCCTGAGTGGTCTCATTTAGGCGAATTAGGTGTAATGTGGGCCAGTTTTTCCCAGTCACCCAGAAGTCATTTGTTTCTGGTATATGGGCGATACCGTTCAGAACAGATTCTTCTTCACCAGGAGCGTATCCTTCTACTAGTTCTTCTAAATCAAGCACCGCTTCAACTGCACCCGATTCTGAATCTATTCTGAATATGCGGTCATCATGCCAACGATTAGCATAGATTTGGCTTCCTACGCATTCGAGTTCGTTTAATCGATCCAAAGGTTCACCCGAGAGTTTGACATCTAATGTATCGTTCACTTGTAGATTGCTTGGGTTACGGAATGAAAGGGTAGATGTTCCGTTGGAAGTGACCAACTCATTTCCGGTTGAGCAAATCCCCCAACCTTCGCCTTCGATGGTTGCAGTATCTACAGGTTTCAAGTCAGTATCATGGATGTATACTTGTTCAGCCTTCCAAGTTAGGATGTATATTCGGCTATCGTGGATAGTCAACCCCTCCCCAAAAACATGCTCTGGGAGTTCTTGAGACACAATGACCTCGCCAGTATAGGGGTCGTATATCCTGAGTGTGGATTCTCCATAGATGCCCGATGATTCGTAGAGGTGGTCATCGTAGATCTCGAGGCCTTGTGTGAAAGGGGTCACATTTCTTTGGACAGTTTCTAGAATTTCATATCCAACTTTTATTGGTTCATCAGTGCTTGATTCAGCGTTGTTTGAAGCGGCATTCACTGAGTGTGAGAGCGCGGGGTTGAAGGACTGTGAACAGATGAACAGGACTACACACATCAGGGTCGAGATTCGTCTCGGCCTGAAGCGCATGTATGAACCACGCTCCACCGGGACTTAAATACGACATCTGAGGAATATTCAATGATGAGTAGAGGGACGAGCAGCACATCGATTCCAAGGGCATCTCGCCCGAATGCTGGGGTCACCCTTGTCCTCATTATGCTGTTTGCATCCATGTCGCCGTTCTTTGCCTCTGCAGATGTTCCCGAGGAAGAAGCTGAATTATTCACTGGTGATCTCGATGATTTTGACATAGATGACTCTGGGAAAGCATATCTGAGCACTCCTGCGGGTGATCCGGTCTTCTCCGGCACGCGTCATTTGAAGAATCAATGGATTGCTGCAGGTATGCCGGGGATGATTCTCCCATTTGCTCCTGATGCGGTCCAGAGTCGAAGTATTGGTGCACGTGCTTGTGAGAATGCTTGGAGCCAAGGCGATGCTGTGACTATGCCGACAGCCAGTGGAAATATCGCAGCAGAGGTCGAACGAGTCACCTCGTACGCGGCCATTATCGTCGAGAATGGAGTTAGTATCCCATCAACTACGATTAATGACATCGCATCCACGTGGGATAGCTCAATCTACCCTACAGACACATCATACTTCGGCAATCCACCAGATGTCGACAACAATTGCCAAATTGAGATTGTTATCTTAGATATCGACGGACCATCGAACATTGGAGGGTACTTTTCCCCTGGCATTGCATCATCGCGTGAAGCAATCTTCGTTGATAGTTCAGACCTTGGATGGAGGAATGTCATATTTGCTCACGAGTTCGAACATCTTCTCCACAATGCCCGCGACCCCCTCGAGTACGCTTGGATTGATGAGGGCAATGCGGATATGGCGGCTTTCCTCATACTCGGTGCAGAGAGTACTCTAATTGGACATTCTAACGGATGGGCATCTAACGCATCTTGCAGTGTCCGTTGGTGGAATCAGCGAACAGATTGCGATTATGGTGCCGGATTCTTGTTCATGCTTTATCTCGCAGATAAACTGGGAGGAGGGCAGGCGATTCAGAGCCTTGTTGCAGATACGGCGACAGGAGGTGCATCCATCGAAAACCTTGCTCGTAATCCGATACCTGGTTCGCCGGGGAATATCGGAACCACAATGGACGAAATATTCGCTAACTTCACAGCCGCTGCTGTTCTCGATAGTCAGCAAGGGAGTTTTGGATTCAATAACATCGAGATGGGAGGTACCTGTTCGAGTCAAGCATTCTGTCGTTTGCAGTTGACTGATCAGAATTTCAATTGGGGTTCAACGTATACAAGTCAGAATCACGACTTGGAAGGCTGGGGAGTGCGTGCTTGGCGCTTCGCTAGCGGTACTGGCGCTCCACTCAATGTCATGGTGTCTCCCTCTGAGTTCGGATTCGATGGAATACTCTTGCAGAAGGACGCCGTGGCCCAGACTTGGTCAACCTCTGATCTCCGTTTCGACCCAGGGAGTGGTATCGGCACAGGGGTTGTAGAGGGTTTTGGCAATATTACCGATGAGGTATACCTAATCACTTGGTATGCCAGCTCTATCGATGATTGTGACTACACTTTCCCTAACTGTGGATTCAGTGGGGGTTCCACTGCGTATCCTACAGCCACGGTTGATGTTACTGCTGCGTTGATATCTGAGCCCCCATCGGTCCGTGTAGAGTCGACCATCTCATCAGATCGTGACATGGATGGGGATTCTGATACGGTCAACCTGACTATGGTGGCCAACTCTACGGCATTTTTCGAGATACTTGATGTGACAGTTCATGCCTTCAAGGACAATATCTTGTTCGACAGTTATGAGATGGATGTGGCAGCAGGTAACGGTGTTGAAGTTCCTGTGAACCTCCACTTCACCGCTCCAGAAGATGGCGACTATGTGTTTGATATTGAGTTACGCAACTATGCTGGCACCTTAGTTGACGAGGCACTTACGGCTCCAGTCCCATTGCATAATATGGCTCCAGTCGCAGCCAGTACTTCCGCTGCGAACGTAACTCAGACTCATCTTGCGCTCCAGTTCTTTGGTGCAGGTTATGACGAATGGGGTTTCAGCCCTGACAACCAATCATTCACTCAGAATGAGACACCTGTGGGGTATTCGTGGGACTTTGGAGACGGTAGTGTTTCAGGCTTGAAGAATCCGCTTCATGCTTGGGTACAGTCTGGAAATTATAGTGTGGAATCGGCAGTTGTTGATCGTGGTGGCGGAGTTTCACTCCCAGTTACATGGAGTATCAACGTCTCTGACACCTCTGCGCCAATCGTTGGATTAACAGTTCAAAGTGTCGACATCAAGGATGGCCTTTCTCTAAGGACCAATGAAAGGGTCCTTTTCGATGCACGTTCAACAGTAGACAACGTTCCTGATGATCAACTCCTTTTCACGTGGGATTTCGGTGATGGTACAGTCGTATCTGGTATTGGGCTCGTGGAAGTAGATCATGCCTGGTCCACAGGGTCAAGCGATGGATTAGTACATGTGCTAAATCTCACAGTTTCGGATGGAACATTTTCATCATCCATAGATGTCAACATTACTATTCTGAATCGCCCTCCTCGGCAGATATTTGATGTTCCACTCGAGACTCATACTCTTACCTCCCTTCAGATGCCTCTTGTCTTCATAGATGATGATGGAACCATAGTCAACATGACTTGGTCCTTCGATGAACCAGTCAATCTTGAAGGTGGTTTGTTGAGTCAATTGGATCCGTTTACAGAGACTGAATCTACTTCTTTTTCGCCTGCACCTGCTTGGCGAACTCCTGGCCTAAAAACCGTCAATGTGTCCGCGACTGACAATGATGGTAACACTACAGTGGTGTCTCTTTCTGTCAATGTCTTAAATCAGCGGCCGATTGCTCTTTTTGCTCGACCTGATGAAGGAACTGTGTCCACACAGTACACTTTCCAGAGCACTTCGTTTGATCCAGATGGTGATGACTCAATGATGACTACGATTTGGAATATTGAGGGCGAGGACGAGGTCACTAACCAGAGTGCAGTTCTCCACACCTTCGATGAACCAGGGGTTTACACAGTGAGTCTTCTAGTAATCGATGAACTTGGTCTTGAATCACATCTGAAATCCTATCTGGTATCAATTGTAAATCCGCTTCCGTTGCCTGTTTTAACAGCATATGAGGCTTCACTCGATGGCGTTCTTGTCACATCTCCTTCCGAGAACATCAGCCAGTTTGATTTCTGGCATCCACTGGCTTCCGATGGTGGCATATTCATTGCTTCAGGCACTCCAATTCGTTTCTCTGCCGAAGGTTCCAGAGATGCTGATCCGAAGTTCGCCGGGATGACCGATCCAGATCCAAGTTCTCCCAATTGGAATGGGATTGTCAGTTATAGTTGGAATTTCGGAGATGCTTCCCCGATTGTCGATGGGGAGAATGTTTGGCACAGTTTCTCATTACCTGGTACCTATGTCGTAATTCTGACTGTGCGGGATGGGTTCGGTACCGGTGATACGAATCAGACTCAGCGAGTAGTTCACGTCAGTGCTCCCCCTACCATTCAGGACACTCCTCTGTTCAATGATGAGATTGATCCAATGACTAACGTAATTCTCTATGTCTCGTATCAAGATGAGGATTTAATGAATGGAATTACAGCTTTCCGCGACACAGATGTTCTTTCTGATAGTGATGCAGATGGCGTCCTGGATAATGATCCCAATCAGCCATTGAATGATGGCCTAACTCTCTATTGGGATCTTGATCCAACAGTCGATTCCAACGAGGATGGTAATTTCCAGAACGATTGGATTGAAGCTAGTGAGATTACAGGGTTGAGTTGGAATGAATCAGGCACTTACATCTTGATTGCCCGTGTTTGTGATGGTACTGATTCATGTACTATCAAGGCATTCAGTATCGATGTCAGAGATGATACGGATGTTGGACCACGTTCCCTCTCTGATTTCGAACTGTCTGACTTGATTCCTTCCGATTCAAGTAGCCTTTGGGTCCTTCTCTTAGTTGCACTTGTCCTCGTACTTGGGTGGCTTGTTATGCGCCAACCAAACGAGGAAGAATCTGAAGTCGATGAGCAGCCGACCTATGATGTCACTGAGATTCAGACAGAAGGTGGTATGATTGGTATGGACCAACACTCTGCGCCTCCAAAGCCGAAGAACCTTGATCGAGAGGACCGAAGAAGCCGGGAATCGGGATATGTAAGGCCCGTTGGTTCGCGGCGTAGGTGATTGAATGGGTGGCAGAAGGTCAGCAATCTTTGGCGTCCTTGTGCTTTTTTTCATATCTATGTCGCCAGGAGGCCTTGTAGATCCAAAACCAGTTGATGCTGCATCTTCGTGCAATCCCGAGAGTGCGCCAACATGGGGTACGCATGCTCAACTAATCGAAGTTTCATCTTCAAAGAATGATGATGATTGGTTCCCCTCTTTATCTCAAACCAGTAATGTTCGACTTTCTCCATTACTGGATGGATTTAGCAGTAGAGTCAACATCTCAAATGGAGGTCACACTGCGATCCGATTCCAGCCTCAGGAAGGTTATCGCTACACGTTCTGTATCTCTCTTTCTCTTGCTCCTAACCAGACAATTCAGCCGACGCCTGAGGCTGATATTTACTTGATGGAGGGTATAGATTACGAGAGGTACTCAATGGATGAATGGTATGGCGATGCTCCTAGTGACTGGTATTCATTTTATGGATGGATTCCTTATCGGGATATCCATGCCTATGAGGGTCAGAGCTCAACGGATTTTGCTGTGACTTATGAGGGCGGAGGGACCTCCTCGTCCTTCGGTCTTTTCAGTTCATCGGATAGTGAGGGGATGTACCTAGTTCTTGATGCAAAGAATAACTCGCGTGACACTGATTCTCCTTCGGTTGGTGCTGACCTCATAGGGGAGGTCTATGTGACTGTTGAAGAGCGGGTGATGTTACCAAAAATCAGTGCCTATCTCCTTTGCTGTTCTCTTCCCTTTGTGGTGATTATCGGACCTCTAATCTTGCATCAGCGTTACAATAGAGGTGGCTGGCATGATGTCCCTACGAAGCATTACATTCCAGAGGTCGACCTAATGCATATGGTTGAGACAACTCAGGGGAGTACATCGAACCCATATATGGATGAAACAGATGTTTGAGTTTCAGTCGTATTCAAGCAGATCCCAAGCAATCGTTAAATCTTCGAGATTGATTCTGCCTTGTTTCATGACTGACATCGATTCGTCCATCGTGGAATATACTATTCGAGTACCAATCAATGGTGCATGAATTCGCGCCCAGTCTCCTCCTTCTCCAAGGCCCATCAGTGCCACATCTGGGCCCCCTTCGCGTTCTCCGATGTCCTTGGCTGCTTCGAGGACTCGTAGCGCCCCTCCGCGACTGCCGAGGCGGTAGCATATTTTCACCAGATCTCCCTTGGCAGCCATATCATCTACGCGTTGGATAATTTCCTCGACTGGAGGAGGGCTGCTAGAGTGGTCGGAGATAATCACCTTGGTAGGTCCTGTAATTGCGCCTTTCAGTACGTTCAAATCTTCCTCGGGAACATCATCTTCGATATCGATGTAGGATACTCCCGAGTCGATGGCGAATTTTAGGACCGAAATTCTCTCGGGTTCTTCTCCTGGAAATCCTCCATCCTGGCGAACTGGTCGGCAAGTGAATATTACAGGAATCCTAATCCCTGACTTGAATGCGTTGATACTTGTCTCAACATCTACTGACTCAATTGGTAGTGGGATGTAATTCCACTTTGGTTCGCGGTTTCGCCGTCTCCGGTCGCCTTCTTCGTTTTCATCCTCTTCGATCACAGCTTCCCTCTTTATCCAGAGTTGATCAAAGCGGACTTCTACCATGTCTGCGCCTGCGGCAGTGGCTAGTGCCGCATCCTCGAGCATCTCCTCAACAGTGTTGCCGCAAAGAGAGACAACCACCTTGGGACGAGCCATCGAAACCGTGGACCGGCGACTTGTGTTTAATCCTGATGCACAATTCAAGCATATGTTCGATTTAATTTCGGATATTGAATTCGCTTTATTGCTCCCTATTTATTGAGCACTTGTTTATATACTCTAGTTAGATATCTGAACTTTGTCAAAGGGCCCCCATAGGGGCCCTTTGCGAATAGATAAGGCGAGAGATATGACTGATGAATATGGTGCAGGCAGTATCCAGGTGCTCGAAGGATTGGAGGCTGTTCGCAAAAGGCCCGGGATGTACCTTGGCGACCCTCATGATGGATCAGCATTACACCACTGTATCTGGGAGGTAGTGGACAATTCCGTCGATGAACACCTTGCAGGCCACACTGATTCAATCGATATTACACTACATCCTGACAATTCACTCTCCGTTAGGGATTATGGGAGAGGTATCCCCGTAGGTATTCACGAGGATTATGGGATTTCAGCAGCTGAAGTAATCATGACGAAATTACACGCTGGTGGAAAGTTCGATAATAGTTCATACAAGGTTTCAGGGGGCTTACATGGAGTAGGTGTTTCTGCAGTGAATGCGGTTTCTGAATGGATGGAGATGACCATCCATCGTGACGGAGTCATTTATTTCCAAAGATATGAAGCAGGAGTGCCGGTAGAATCACTCAAAGAAATTGGTACTTGTGACGACACTGGCACAATGATTTCTTTCAAACCTGATTTGAGTATTTTCACAGAAGTTTTGGAATTCGATATCGAGGAAGTCAATACTAGGGTAAGCGAAACTGCTTTCCTAAATGCGGGGTTGAAAATTATAATCTCAGATGAACGCAGTTCAGATCCTCATGTTGTAGAACACCTGTATGAAGGGGGGCTCGCAGAGTATGTGGGGCAACTCAATGAGCGTCGAGAGGCCCTCCATGCGGAAGTCATCAAAATCAGTGGCGAAAAAGAAATTGAGAAAGGGATTGTGGAAGTTGAACTTGCCTTGCAATGGTCGGATGCTTTCAGTGAATCGATTCGCTGCTATACAAATATCATTAGAAACAAAGACGGGGGGACTCACATGTCAGGATTACGTACGGCATTAACAAGTTCTGTAAACTCTTACGCCAAGAAAAAGAACTTACTCAAAGGGGATTCACTCTCAGGGGATGATGTTCGAGAAGGTTTGGCCGCAGTAGTTAGCGTAAAACACCCCGATCCCTCATTCTCATCTCAAACAAAAGACAAGCTTGTCAGCAGTGAAGTTACAGGAATAGTCCAAACAATTGTTTACGATAAACTAGGTGAATTCTTTGAAGAAAATCCTGCAGTCGCGAAACAAATAGTCGAGAAGGCATTGCTCGCATCCAAGGCGAGAGAAGCAGCCCGAAAGGCACGTGATTTGACTCGGAGAAAGGGAGTTCTGGAAGGCGGAGGTCTTCCAGGGAAGCTTGCAGATTGTCAATCAAGAGATCCTAGCGAATGTGAAGTATACCTAGTCGAAGGTGATTCAGCAGGAGGCTCGGCTAAAACCGGAAGAGATAGGCGCATCCAAGCAATTCTTCCACTTCGAGGAAAAATCCTCAATGTTGAACGCCAAAAGCACAACGCTGCAAAGGTTTTCCAGAATCAAGAAATTCAAACAATGATTCGCGCACTTGGCGCAGGTGTTGGAAATAATGTTGAAGAGGAAGGTGGATTCGATACTGAAAAATTGCGTTACAACAAAATCATCATCATGACTGACGCTGATGTTGATGGTGCGCACATCCGGACTCTCATGCTAACGTTTCTTTGGAGATTTATGCGCCCTGCAATAGAAAAGGGACATGTATTCATCGCTCAACCACCCTTATTCCAACTCTCTAAGGGGAGAGTCAGCAAGTATGCATTTACAGATGATGAAAGAGATGCTATTCTTGACGAATTAAGAGGAGATAATCCCAACGCAAAAATCGGTGTACAGAGGTACAAGGGTCTTGGTGAAATGAATCCTGAACAACTCTGGGAGACTACGATGAATCCAGAAACTCGGACCATGCTCAAAGTTACCGTCAAAGACGCAGAGGATTCTGATCGAATGTTTGAAATTCTGATGGGAGACGATGTCCCCGACAGAAGGGCGTTTATCGAAAAGCACGCTAAGGAGGTGACTAACCTTGACATCTGAAGATGAGACAATGAATGAAGAGAGCGGCGAAGCCGTAGAAGCAGGGAACATTTTGAATCAGCCCTTGAATGAGGAAATGAAAACATCATACATCAATTACGCAATGTCTGTAATTATTGGAAGAGCTCTGCCAGATGCTCGTGATGGATTGAAACCGGTCCATCGCCGTGTCCTTTACGGAATGCATGAAGGCGGCCATACCTCTGAAAAGAAATTCAGTAAATCAGCGCGTTCTGTAGGAGAAGTCATGGGTAAATACCACCCACATGGTGATCAATCGATCTATGATACAATGGTTAGAATGGCTCAAGAATTTTCATTGAGATACCCTCTTATCGACGGGCAAGGAAATTTCGGTTCAATCGATGGAGACCCTCCTGCAGCAATGCGGTATACAGAGAGCCGTTTAGATAAAATCTCAAAACATATGCTTGAAGATATAGAAAAGAAAACGGTTGACTTTCAACCTAATTTCGATGATTCAGAGATGGAACCATCGGTTCTTCCTGCAAGATTACCCAACCTCCTTTTGAATGGAAGCGATGGTATCGCAGTTGGAATGGCAACAAGAATTCCCCCTCACAACCTTACAGAAGTTGCAGGTGCAATTCGATTGCATGTAAGTCGAATTCTTGAGGAAGGAGACGAGAATAAAGGTATGCCGAGCGTCTCAATAAAGGAATATATGAGCCATGTCACGGGCCCTGATTTCCCTACTGGGGCAACGATTCATGGGGTTGATGGTATCGAAGACATGTACACAGATGGCAAGGGGCGGTTTCATGTGCGTTCCAAGTGTGATGTTTACGACGATTCTAATGGGAAGAAGATCGTAATTAATGAAATTCCATATCAAGTGAAAAAAGCGGATATGCTTGTTCACATCGCAGAATTAGTCACCAAAGGAACAATAATTGGGATCCGAGATATTCGTGACGAATCTTCCAAGGAAGGAATTCGCGTAGTAATTGAAGTGAAAAACAATGCTGACCCTCATGCTGTCCTCAATCAGTTGTTCAAATCCAGTAGATTACAAGAATCATATTCAGCAAATATGATGGGCATCTTGGATGGAAGGCCGGTCCTACTTACTCTCCCAGTGATGATTCACACCTATGTTGAGCACAGAGAATTAGTCGTCGAGAAGAGAGCACAATTTGAACTAGAAAAGGCCGAAGCTAGAGCCCATATTCTTGAAGGTCTAGTCAAAGCACAGGCACGGATTGATGATGTAATTACAGTAGGTAAAGCCAGCTCTAGTAGAGAGCAATTTGAAGCAGTATTGCAAGGCAATGAAACGATGTCAGGTATTGCATCATTTGATTTTACAGAACCCCAGGCAAAAGCAATCGCTGAACGCCGGTTGTATCAACTTAGCCGACTTGATGTCGAAAAGGTCGAAAATGAACACAATGAATTAAAAATCAAGATTGCTGATTTGCAAGATATTATTGCTTCAAGGGTACGTCGCCTCGATATCCTCATTCAGGAACTCAATGAAATGGTGGAAAAGCATGGTGATGAGCGCAGATCAGACATAGATCCAATGCCATTATCGATGGATCGTGAAGACCTGATTGAAGAACGAGCAATCGTAATCACACTAACCAATGATAATTACATTCGACATTTACCTGCTGAATCTTTCAGAATGCAGAATCGGGGTGGTAAGGGTATGAAAGGTGTCCAAACCAAGAATGAAGATTTTCCAACCACTTTGCTAACTTGTTTTAGTAAGGATAGATTACTAATTTTCACAAATAGGCCTGCGATTAAGAAAGTGAAAGACAAAGAGGGTAATGAAACGGAAGTCCCTTACATTGAAGGGCGAGTATATGGCCTAAGAGCTTGGGAAACACCACGGGGATCTCGAACCAGTAAAGGAGGGCATATTCGCAATGTTATTGGCTTGAAAGATGACGAAACCGTAGTATCGATTGTTCCATTAACAAAGGAACTGATTGATGATCCAGGGGATAATTTCCTAGCATTTGCCACCCAACGAGGAATAATCAAGAAGAGTCTGCTTTCTCACTACATCAAAATCAATCGAAATGGTAAGAAAGCGATTAATTTAGCAGATGGCGATGAATTAATTTCGGTAAGGCCGGGTACTGATGAAGATAATGTTGTTATGGTATCAAGTAACGGACTGGCCACTCGTTTTATGTTGAATGCAGTAAATTCTCAAGGTAGAGTATCTAGTGGAGTTCGCGGATTGAAGTTGAAAGACAACGCAAAATTGGTTGGAATGATTATCACAAATGATGAGAACACAAGTGTGCTTACATTATCAGAACAAGGAATGGGAAAACGCACTAGAATTGGAACTGGAGACTCGATACCAATAATGAAGGATGGAGAACCAGTTTTGGATCCGGAAGGAAAACCAAAAATGGGGACAGATGGGTATCGTTTGGCGAAGAACAGAGGTGGATCAGGAGTTAAAACAATGAATCTCAATGACGGAGATGCGATTTCAAGAGTTCACCAAATCCCTGACTTGGAAGATCAATTGTTCCTACTATCAAGAAAGGGCACAGTAATCCGCCTATCTGCCTCACAAACTAAGGAAACATCTGGGCGATCATCGAAAGGAACTCGAGTTATGGAACTACGCAATAAAGAGAAAAACGGATTTATTGACGAATTAATTTACAGTGCAAGAATGCCGGCTGAATTAGCAGAGCAAATCATCACTGAACAGGATACTGGCGAATCAACTGAAGAAGAGTAACTACCGCTTCTCTTAAGCCGCTCCTATGGGTGGACGTGATGTTGCGGCAGTCGCATAGCCTGGCCATTGCGCTGGATTGCTAATCCAGTGGTGTTTCACCTCGAGGGTTCGAATCCCTCCTGTCGCGCCATTATCCGAAGAACTCGGAGAGTTCATCCTCTTCATCATTAGCGGATGGGCCTCTACCTTTCTCAAGTAGGAATTTCAAGCGGCGCCGAATCTTACGATTCCGATTGATTACAACTGGTACAGCTACCATATTGATTGCGATGACTGCAATTGCGACAATCGCAGCGGTTTGGAAGTTAGGATCGTTGACCTCGGAAAGGAGGCTGTTGACCCAGTCATTCTCGTGATTCTTGTCCGGAACTATCTCATCAGGAATAAGGTGGGGATTTGCCTCCCAGAACATATCTGTAATGTGGATTGAAGCAACATTGTCGTCCCTGACTAAGCCGTCAGTGTTTCCAACAATATCTGAAGGCACTAGGATATAGTGGTAATTCTGGCCGATAGATAGCCCCTCAACTCCGCTTGCCTGCTCCTCGACGAATGTCCCTGTGGAGTATGCTTCACCCGATATTCCGGTCATTATTGGACTTAGGTGGGTTACTGCCTCAGGGATGTTCTGAGTCCGATATAGAGTCCAAGTGATGTTTCCTCCATCTGGAACTCCATCCTCGTCTTGATCGGGAAGTTCTGGATATGTCCAAGTGACTGTTACCGTGTGTACGTCCGAGGTAATATTGTACGTAAGAACAGCACGCACATCCAACATCTCGGCACCTGGTGCCATCGAGTCTCCACATTGGAGGTCAGGATTGCCTACTTCTTGCCATCCGGTCACATTGCCGTGTGTATAATCCACTTCTCCTTGGTGGTCAACTGCAGCGAGAATGTAACTAGCGCAGATGCCATCGGGTAGGGGATTTGGGTCAAGCCAAGAGGTGGCTCCACCTGGTAAATCGGTTACCCAGTTCTGTGATACTGTATTCTCAAAGTCACTCTCGCTATCATAGGGCCAACGGAATGGGAATTCAGATCGTTTGTATACCTTCCATCCGCCAAAGTAAGGATCATTGATTGGCCCCTCTGATTCCCACATGAGTTCAATTTGCCCTCCCTCTAGTTGTTGCGTCCTGAAGTTGATCGGAGTCACGTTGACAGGTGCCATATCACCAATTAGCATCATGGAGATATTGGCGCCCGAGAGGGTCCGTAGGTGGAATGAATTGTTCGTACCGTAGGACTCAAAGGATTCGCCTTCGATTAGAGGCGTAAGAATACCCGCTGGTCCATCGATGATGTGCATTGCTTGAACACTGCTTGGGTTGACACTAGATGGGATGAGTTGGCTGATATTCCCCCATATGTCGATGTAGTCGACATTCAGCACATCTCCATCTGTAGGCACCAGTCGGTAGTCAAGGGATCGGAGGGGTGTCTTTCCAATATTGGATGCCGCTGCGTGGACAACCGTCGGCGGGAATGCGGTGCCAAGTAACTCAAACTCCATTTCTTCAACCGAGATGGCTTCACCTTCCGTAATGATTGGAAGAGCATCGAAGTTGATTCGATTGAGAACGCGGATGTGTCGGATTCCTACTTCATCAAAATCTGATTCGTCCATCAACCCGTGACGGACATGGAGGGTGACAATGTGGTTGCCCATTGGGAGTGTGACATTTGCAACACGCCCTTGAGCAATAACCTCAGTGTAATCGATCTTCCATGTGTAGTTTGCCGGCAAAGGTGCATTGGGAGCTAAACCGGCGACAAGTTGGATGGCTTCTCCAGTTTCAAACAGCATACCATCTATCGCTGGAACGGCGACATAGGCGCCGGAAACTGTCTGATTCACCGTGATTTGTGTCTCAAGGTAATTGTTTGCCGGGTCAACTTCGGTGGGTCCTCCGGTCGCACTTGCATTCACAATATACTGGCCAATGATTGGGAGATTGAATACGCACGTTCCTTCGGCTTGTGGCATTAGCATACGCGTACATGTCACAGGATATCCTTGGATTCCTGAACTATCTAATGAGTCGAGAACCTCAAGGCTCAAGGTTGAGTTCCATACCATATCTCCATCGTTCCGGAATTTCACTTCCAGTGAATCGTCACCGTATGGGTAAAGCGCATAGTTCTCAAATCCGATTTGAACTACTGTCTCATCACCTCTGGCGGGTAGGACTGAGAGTATAGTAATGTCAACATCATCGCTCACGATTACCTCAAACGGGGCGCTACGATCATTCCATGCGTTCGGGTCATGGGGTGAATTAAACCATAATTCAATGGAGAATCGCCCGGTGTTGGGGAATGTAATCGGTGCGGAATCGAAGGATGTAGAGGTACTGTATCCATTGATTTGGATTGAGTTACTCTGATCTTCGATGAATAGTATCGGGATGAGTATATTCGTAGCAATACAATGAACTCCGTCGTCAAGGTCCTCAAACTCAAGGCTGAAGTTTTCTTCGGAGGACGAAGCCATCCACTCTAAACTTCCACTATTGGTTGAATTGATCACATTGTCGTGCCTACTTTCCCAAGTAATGGCGTATGTTTCGCCAATTTGTAGACCTGTGGCATTGACGCTGAGGTTTATCCAGTCATTGCTTGAAGTTAATTCTGTACTAATGTATGGAGGTGCATCATCGGGACTGGCTCCAGTATCAGGGAGTTGATCTCCAGCCCCTATCCTGGTACAATCGCTCTGTTCTCCAACTAAGGCGTCGATTTGGTTCAGGGTCCAGCCTAGTTCTGCTTGGTCTCCAGGGGTAAATTGACCTGTGCTCGCAGTGGCCGAAAGTGTGTATTCTGTACCTGAGTTGTATGTTGTATCTGCGTTGTTGGAGAGGTAGACGATGTCTTTGAGTGGAGTTACTCGGTGGAATAGGTAGGAGATACGATCGTTTTCGGGCCGGATATCAGCTGAACTGAATTCGTATACTACAGTGTAAGTCTGATTTTGCAAATTTCCTGTGTAGATGCCTCCACTGAACTCAGCAGTATAGATTTCATCGGGCTGTAGTGTTGGGAGGAAGAGCGTTTTGGGGAATCCAGATGCCTGACTCGGGCAGGCATTGCCAGCGGTATGGTCGCCTGCACAGACACTAACCTGGAGCTGCCTTCCACCGATTGGTGTAGAGGCGTTGTTTCGTACGTCAACAATCAGGGACTGGGTCTCCCATAGGTCATATGACCCGTTGATGAATGGCTCGATTGGAGCGACAATTTGGAAGTCTTGGAGATTCCTTGAGGATGTTGCATCGACGACAGGAGATAGGGGGATGGTGGATGTGATGAATAGGAGCAGGACTAGGGGTACCATCCTCGTCCGCAGCGACATTGGGGCTGCAGATGTGCCCGACATGATTCATTCATGGCCGTTCGTATGGTAAATAATCAACGCCCTTTGGGCGTGGTGGAAGCGGTCGAATGAGGGATTCATGCCCATCTCCAAGCAAGTAAGGAGAAAGGGTTCATTTCCTCTTAGAGGAACACCATGGTATGCGGAGGGATATGCGTCGAGATGATCAAGCCCTCACTGCAGTCATAGAGTTCCTTTCTGCCTTCGTTCTATTCCTAGTCATCGTCTCGGCTTTCCTCAGCCTAACACGCCTCACTCTTGGTCCTAACGAACCGATGGTGGATCGTCTAGACGAACACGCGGCCGATGGACTCATGCGGCTCACCTCTTCAGAGGGGTGGGCAGTGCCTCTTGAAGACGGTGTTCGTGATACTGGAAACAGCACTTCTGATTGGCATTTACTCAACGCTAGCACACTTCTTGATTCGGATGTGTTGCCCGGCTTGGCTGATTCAAATGGGCATATCGACCCACTTAGAATACAAGCATTGCAGAATCTTACTGAAGGTCAACTGAAGGCTGGCCTCGGCTTCCCATCCTATGCATCTGTAAATTTATCAGTGCAGATTATCGAAAGTCCAGAATCAAACCGTGTTGGAACAGTCCTGTTCCTTGATGGCACGCCGAGGAGTTCTGCGACAACGAGTGCGGCGTCCTTCAGGACTATGCCGATGGGTGCCGAAATCATTGAAATCAGCCTTGAAGTACACAATGCTGGTTCCATTCCCCCTTTGCTCATGATTACCGAGTTTTCTCCACATGCTGTAATCGGCGAACCCGAGTGGATCGAGATACACAATGAGGGAGGCTTCGCGGTGGACCTCAACGGGTGGGGAGTTGCTCGAAATGGTTTCTTCACATTGATTGGTACTGATGCATTAGGGGGAGATCAAGTCCTCCTCCTCAGTGGTGATCCTAGCGTGATGGAACATGGTAATGCTAGCCTAGTTATCGATGTGAGTTCATCTTATGTTCTAGGCAGGGGGCTAATCGATGGCCTTGATGACTCTGCGGACACACTACGTCTGACTTACAACGAACCAGGCTCCTCCTTCAGCCAGGGCATTAATACGATTCCTTACGACAATACTTGGGATTTTGAAGCAGGGTATTCAGCAAAACTCAGTGTAGATGGTGGTTGGAATGTGTCAGATATCACATCTCCCGGCGATCTATGAGTGGTATGTTGTGCGTGGACTTATCAACGGGCTTAGTTGTGAAGCGTCTTGATACCCATGCTTGGTGCTCCCTCCTACGAGCGTGACCGTTGCGTCACTGGCATCCGTGGACTAGACGAGATTCTTCGCGGAGGCATCCCTTACGGTTCTGCAATTCTTGTATCTGGTACTTGTGGTTCAGGAAAAACAACTCTCGGCATGGAGTTTCTCATGAATGGGGCAAGATCCGGTGAGGCGTGCGCCCATTTTTCAGCGACTGAGCCATCAGTAAAACTCCTTGAGAACGTCCGTCAGTTCTCCTTTTTCGACATGTCCGCAGTGGATCAGGGTTTGATCAACGTCTTCGACATGGATGTTTTGTTTTCGTGGCTTGGTCTTGACAAGTCCACTTTCAATTTAGATGATATCGATGCAATGGTGAAGGCCATCACTGATATCGTGAACACAATCGGTGTAACACGTTTGGTTATTGATTCAGTTACCTCTCTTTGTTACAAAGTACCCAATGAGCAACTAATTCGTGATTTCCTCTTCAAACTTGGAAAGTCTCTATCCACCCTTGGTTGCACTACTCTCCTAATCGCTGAGATTACTTCTGTCGGTGGTACTGCACATCGGTCTGCATTCGGTGTAGAGGAGGCAATTGCCGACGGGATTATTGTGCTAGGAGATGTAGAGCGAATGGGACACTTACTGCGATATCTCCAGGTCGTGAAGATGAGGGGTACCGATCATAGCCGTGCCAAATATGCTCTTGAACTCACTCGAAGCGGAGTGATGTTGACTCCAATGTTGAAGTGGGGGGTGTCGGATTGATTGAGTACGATGCTGGCATTGCCGAGCAACTTAGTCAGGTGACTACCACCTCCAGTGTCCAAGTTCGAGTTGGGACCAGTAACTCTGAGATGGTACTCGCCTCAGTGCTTCAGCCACTGATTCAAGGATTCGGCATGGGGGGCGTGTACATTACGGCGTCTAAGACGGCTCCTAACGTAATCGAGATGATGAACACGATAGGCCTCGATGTCTCACCTATCCATTTCATTGATTGTGTATCTCCAGGGATACTTGGTGGGACTCAGAATCCATACGCTAACATTGGATATGTGGATAGCCCCATTATGTTGGAATCTATGCTACTTCGGTCTCTACATTACCTTGAGAATTCAGGTAGTCAGCAGAATTTCGTCATCTTAGATTCTGTAAATGCCCTTTCGATTTACAATGAAGAACGAATTCTAGCTGAATATCTCCACACTTTCATCAATACCTGTCAAAATCGGCAAATTCTGAGTTTAATTGTCAATGTTCCCGACCAGACACCGGCTGGCGTTCTCGCGAATATGGATTTGTATTGCAGTGACTTGATTGATCGCGGTCAAGTGGTTATTAACTAAGGTGATTCGAATGAGTATAAATTTCGATTCCGAGGACGAGGAATACTACGGCGATATGGGATCCATTGGTTCAGTAAAGTTCGATCGTATCCTAACGGGGACTCCTCATAACACCGGTAGCATCCCTCGTGGATTCTCTATCCTCGCATCAGGAAATGCGGGCGCTGGAATGGACCTTTTCGCGAAGCAGTTTGCTTCAGTCGCAGAGGACCCAGAGAATACTATTTTGATATCAACTTCAGAGACCTCGAACGAGATCCTTTCTGTCTATAGAAAGTATGACTGGCCAACGGATATCCGAGTTCGTACAATGGGAGAGGAGTACAATACGGAGGTCCTAACTCGGGAACTTGCAGCCTCTAGATATCGTATTGAGGGTTTCACTTTGTCAGACATACAGAAGCTAGCACAGACTCGTTTCGTAGAGCAGAAGAATCACGATTTCTTGACCGATCTTGCTACGCAAGTCACTTCTTTAGGACCATACTTCAGAGCGGTTATCGATAGCTTAGATTTCTTCTATTCACGCTTTGATCCGGCACGTGTAACCTCGATGCTTCGGATTATGCAGGCTCATGCACAACGGAATCGTGGTTTACTTCTTCTGACTGTTAGCGACCAGGCCGTTGAGAAGTCAACAGAGCGTGAATTGATGGCTATCTGTGATATTGTCATGGAATTCGAAGTAGGTATGCGTGGAAGCGATTTTGATACTAGAATGGTCATTCGTCGGTTCAGAAATGCTCCTGAGAACCTTGCGTTCATCACTTTCCGAGTGACTCCAGAGGAAGCAATTACTCCCGAGACAGTCGAGCGTGTCGCTTGATGCGCCGAACCTTCAAGTCCGGTGTGGTGTACATAGGAGATGTGGACCGAGTCGAGGAAGCGGATGGCGCAGTCAGCCCGGTAATTGCTACCGTGCTTCTTCTCGCTATCACAGTCCTCCTAACCAGTGGCATCTATCTGATGGTACAAGACGCAGTTCGCGTACCTGACAAGGGCATACCCTACAGCCAACTTTCGTCTCAGTCTCTTGATAATGGGTTCCAAGTTGTACGTGTTACCGATTTGTCTACTGAACTCCTTACTGCGACTGTGAAGTACCAAATCATCCCCCCCTCGACTAGCAATGCTTCGATGATTGAGGGTATGGTCAATGATGCCGATGTCTATGGCGCCATTGGTTCGAACGTGACATTCCAAGATCGCGATGCAGGGTTAACCGTAAATCGTGGTGATTACTTCATACTGAATGCAACAGCACTCGGCTCAGAGGATGGAGATTGGACCTTCCGTCTCTTCTTCCTAGGTAGTGGGTCCCGTGGTGCTGCTGACCTTGGACAGGTCATCCTACCTCCAGTTGTGAACTCCTGATTCCGAGCGAAGGATGAAGCCTATCGCCTAAGTGAGTTGGTCTAATGGCTGCGGACATGCTGGGTCATTCAGACGACTCCACAATCCGAATTAATCCGAAAACGGTGGGTTCGATTGAGTGGGATCTTGCTCCGTCGAAATCCCATATGATTCGTTGGTTATTGTTGGCAGCAATATCGGATGGATCTACGGTGATTAGATTCAATGGCTCCCCTGGTGCAGACATCCAATCCATGGCTCGATGCTTGGAACAATTAGGCATCGTAATCACTCGTAATCCTGAATCTTGGGTAGTTGAAGGGCGACACGCACAGGAATTGATTGCCCCTCATACTGTGGTAAACTGCGGTAATTCAGGAACAGCTCTTCGCCTTCTACTTCCCTATGCTGCCTCTTTCGATGTACCAGTTATGGTCGATGGTGATCGCACTCTGCGTAGTAGAAATCTTCCAACATTGACTACAGCCCTCAACAATCTTGGAGCTGAAATCAGCCCACTCAATGAGCCCGATTCACTTCCATGTCTCGTTAAAGGCCCTCTAGAATCATCATCTATCGAAATCGATGTGTCTATGTCTAGTCAACCACTTTCTTCCATCCTGTTTGCCATGCCTCGTGTATCGGCCTCGGTTGATGTTGACATCCATGGTTCTGCAGTGTCTCGGCGACATGCAGAGTTGAGCTTCAGGATTGCGGCAGAAACGGGTTCATCAAACAGTTGGGATGCAACTATGGATTCTATCCATCTTGAACCATGGTCCCCTGCAATCCCAAATAATGTGCATATCCCAGGTGATATGAGCCTAATTTCGTTCGGACTACTTTTCTCACGCCTACATGATGCGGAACTTACCATTCCTCGTCTTCCTGCGGAGAATGAGGGCCTTGGGTCTGAAATTCTACTTGATTTGATGAATTCACCCCAACATAATCCCTTAGATATTGATCTGAGGGATGCCAATGATCTTCTTCCACCCTTGGCGGCCTTTCTGGCGATTGGTTCAGGGGGTCGTCTTCGAAACGCATCCCATGCACGGTACAAAGAGTCAAACCGGATTCGACGTTCTGTCGAACTTCTTTCTCAGTTTGGTCTGAAGATCGAAGAGATGGAGGATGGTATCCAATGTGTGGGCGGTCAATCTCCTATTGAGCCATCTTCAATTGTTAATGTACACGGGGACCATCGACTTTCGATGACAGCGATTTGCCTTGCGTCGAAAGTGGGAGGGACTATCGGGGATACAGGTGTATGGGAAATAACTGATCCAGATTTCCTCAAGCGTGTAATCTCTTGATTCCATTCACGCGGTTCTGATTCGGACCATCGTATGATCATCCTCTCCTGTGGGGGGGTCTTTCCAATCTGGGTCTCCTGGAAGTACCAGGTTATTACCGATGCCATCAAGGGTTTCAGCGAGTTTCAACTGCACATCTGAGAGTTCCTTCCAGGGGACTGTTCCGCTGCGTAGCCTGAACCAACGTTTCAGGGTATGAGCTGACCTAACACTGCGCCTCCATAAGCGGAGGTGGAGTCGTGCTCCGACCGCCCATAGTGGCATGATAATGAATGTGAGTAACGGCCATGGTATCGATGTTATCGAATTCTCAAGGGTTCCAAGGAATCCATGACCTAGAATATTCCAGATTGGACTTGAACTCGATGCTAAGAGCCAAGCTACAGGGAATGAGATGAGGAACCACCAGATTGGAAGAAGCATGACGGCAATTGCAATTTTCTTCGTACCGAGGGCATAAGGCTCGTCTATGGCCGCTTTGGTTGCAATTGGTCCAGCAATCCTGTATGGGGGGTATGAACCGATTAGCGCACTCCAAGTGATTAGACCAAGCATCCAGATCCAACACCAGATGAATTGTATCATTGCAGATAACATGCCAAGGAATCCAGGTCTCCTATTCCGATCATAGAGTTCGTGTTCTTCAAGTCCATAGGATTGCATTAATCCAGCGTGATCCTCTACCTTCGATCGTAGATATTGTGCTTTCTCAGGCGATTTTTCTGATAGATGAAGCCATGCTGCACGCATTCGCCGTGCACCAAGAACTGCTTCTTCGAAGGTGGCGGCTTCCGTTCGTCCAATAGCCCGATTCCGATGAACTGAGAGTAATCCCCTGGTTCTCCAGAGTAGGCGCCGATCTTCCCATGACTCTAATCCATGACTAGTTCGTTGTAGTTCACCTCCTAGGTTATCGGTAACAGCGATGACCCATGCGCGATCAGCAGCTTCCTCAATACCGAATTCCTCAATGGATTCCTTGGTTGGATTTGGCGCTCCTTCTTCTTCAGGAAGAGGAGGTAGTTCCATCACAGGATGTACCTCTACTAAGGCCCTCTCCCTGAACCGGTTAGGATTAGAGTAATGTAGGCCGATAGGGACGATACATGGGTCCGGTTTCCCTTCTTTCCGTGCACGTCTTAGTGCAAGTAATATCATGCGGGCTGGGCCGGTCTTGACCCGTTCTGGTTGACTAGAGAGATGTGATACTCCCTCGGGGAAAATTACGCAATTCCCCTCTTCTACAAGGATGTCTGCGACCGTTTCGATTACTGCCTGGTTACCCTTTTTCTGGTCCCCTTCGATCTTATCTTTGTCTATGGATCGATATATTGGTCTTGCTCCAGCGGCCTTCATCATCCGTCCGAGTATTGGTACGGAGAATAGGGTGTGCTTGGCAATGAACGTAATTCGTCCAGGTAAAGTGGAGATCATCACCAATGGATCGATGAGCGAACCTGGATGCCATGCAGCGAACAGAACTCCCCTACCCTCTGGAATGCGATCGGTCTCTATGGCTCCATGCTCTCTGAACCATGTTTCACTAACTTCCTTCGCTAGCCAGCGGACAGCCCGATATCCAACAGGGGTGTCCTCCATCAATCCTCACTAAGGATGCACACACAAAGCCTGTTCGGCTGAAAACCAGAATGAATGGTTATCCTAGACGCCCAAAATGGTCGTCCATCTCATTGATGCCCATTCTAAGTACAGTAGGTCGCCCGTGAACACAGGCCCATGGATTGTGGATTGTACTCATGTCTGCTAGGAGGCGACGCATTTCAGCGATTTCTAATCGCTGGTTTGCCTTCACTGCTCCACGACAAGATCGCATGAAAGCAATATCATCTTGCAGACGTTCAACACTGTCAAGCATCATCCCTTCAGTAGTAGAAAGGTCTGTGAGAAGGTCTCGAATAAATCCATGAAGACGCTCATCTCCTATGAGGAGTCTTGGTACACTCAAGAGACGTCGGGCCTCTTTATCGAATTCAAGACCGAGTTTTGTCAATAGTTCCCGATATCCCTCTACAATCTGTATCTGTGATGGGCTCAGTTCTAGTTCGAGAGGTGAAATGAGATTTTGTGCCTCCCAAGAAGTCATTTCGTTACGGAGGCGTTCGTAACGAATCCGCTCATGGAGTGCATGTTGATCAATGATGAAGAGTTCATCTCCACCTTGTGCTAAAATGTAGGTATCTGCAAATTGTGCCAGAGGTTCCATCACAGGTACATTCGTCTTTTGATCACTATGTGCTGGTTCATCCATCGGAGATACAGGATCTCCATGATTTGAATGCCGGTGAAGATGTCTTTCTTCGCTTGACAATGCTGGTGCGATTGGATTTGAGTCCATGCCTGGAAGGGTTGCCTGAGGGGTGGGTGAAGTCGACACAGGCCGAGGACGTTCGTGTTGGGATTCGGATGGAGATATTGGTTGACTGAATCTACTTTGGACGGAAGTCGCAGCAGTCATCCAAGATGGTTGAGAAGACGGAACTCGAGGCGGAACTATACGTTCTTTCAGTTCAGTACTGGTTTCAGTCATCCTTTCTACTGCTCCTAGTGGTTGATTTGGAGCGGATGGGGCGCCAGTGGGTATGTCGAGGAGTGTGTGTGCAATGGCTCGTTCCAGACGTTCTAGAACTCGCCACGAGTTCCGTAGTCGAACTTCACGTTTTGTTGGATGTACATTGACATCCACCTCTTCTGCCGGTAAATCGAGGAATAATACACACATCGGATGACGACCCACCATCAATCGAGAATGGTATCCTCTTCGAATTGATTGGAGGAAATCAGTGGCTGCGACCGATCTATCGTTGACGAATATATGGATGTCATCGGTTCGCCCTCTATCTATGGATGGAGGAGAGATCCAACCTCTCCATCTTTCATCTCCGGGTGCTTGATTGTCACCTGAAGGGGGTTTGAGTGGGATTAATCGCTCTGATATTCCGCCGAGTACATCGAAGAGTCGGTCCTCAGGTTGTTCGACAGATGGTGAGGTAAGTGTTGTTCTCCCGTCAACTTCGATACTGAAGTTAACCTCTGGATGAGCCAGAGTATAGGCTGTGACAACATCCACCACAGCTGCACTTTCTGTTGTAGGTCGCCGTTGAAAGGCCATTCTGGCAGGTACAGCTGCGAAGATTTCCTGTACCTCTATACTCGTCCCGTCTGCCATCCCAGTTGGTTGAACACTGCCGACATTACCGTTTACAACCTCAATTACTGCGCCATCTGCACCTGTTTGACGTGACCTAATGGTTAGTTTGCTAACTGAGCCGACAGCCGCAAGAGCTTCACCTCGGAAACCGAGGGTGTTGATGGATGCGAGATCATCAGAATTGCGTAGTTTACTAGTTGCGTGACGATTTATTGCAAGGGGTAACTCTTCAGGCGGGATGCCATGTCCATCGTCTTCGATGAGAATACGTTGGAATCCTCCGTTCTCTATTACGACCCGGATTCGTCTTGCTCCAGCATCAATACTGTTCTCTACTAGCTCCTTTACGACTTGAGCCGGTCTTTCGACGACTTCACCTGCAGCAATCCGTCCGATTGTGGCTTCATCAAGTTGGATAATCGGAGTTCGTTCCATTTGGTTCACTCCTCGACCCAATCAGGTACTTCGCCTCTGTTTTCTTCCGCCTTTAGTGCATATAGGGCTTCCAATGCTTCACGAGGAGTCATGGTATCGGGTTCTAGTGTGGCAAGTCGATCAAGGAGTTCGCGTTGTCTTGAATTCATCATCGATTCAGATGGTAGTGATTTCTTTTCTTCTGATGATTCAGCCATTTGCCCCTTGGGGAGCATCCATCCAAATAGGGAGGATTGCCCCTTTGGTCGAGCGAGAGGGATACCAGATTCACCTGCCCTTGCTCCTTCAGCTTGCTGTTCTAGGAACATGAGTAGGTCTCTTGCACGTTCAATGACTGGTATCGGAAGTCCGGCTAGAGCGGCAACTTGTACTCCGTAGGAATCGTCGCAAGGACCTTCGGCGATAGTGTGGAGGAATCGGATACTATTCTCGATTTCAGCGACTTGGACATGGATGTTCACTAATCCATCAACCTCCTCCTCTAGTCCTACGAGTTGGTGATAATGTGTTGCGAAGAGAGAACGGCAGGCTGTTCGTCGAGCAAGATCTTCAGTAACCGACCAAGCGATGGCTAGCCCATCGAAAGTGGACGTGCCACGCCCGATTTCATCTAGAAGTACTAGGCTCTTCGGAGTCGCTCTACGTAGTATGTGTGCTACCTCAATCATCTCTACCATGAAAGTAGAACGTCCTCTACGAAGATCGTCATGTGCACCAACACGTGTAAAGACACGATCCACAATCCCTAGTTTCGCTTTGGTAGCCGGTACGAAGGACCCTGCTTGTGCAAGGATCATGATTAGAGCAGTTTGTCGAAGATAGGTCGACTTGCCACCCATATTCGGCCCTGTGAGGAGTAGGAACCGTCGATTGTCACTGAATGATATGTCATTGGGGACAAAACCGTCCATAGATTCGAGAACAGGATGTCGTCCTGCAGTAATATCGATCCGTTCGTCATCCAACATTTCTGGGCGAACCCAGGATCGCTCACGAGCATGCGATGCTAAACTGCTCAACACATCGATTGCAGCAATTCTCCGTGCAATGTCTGCAAGTTCCGCACTCCGTGCCTTAATCTTGTCACGAAGTTGTAGGAACATTCGATACTCTAGTTCGTTACCTCTTGAACCAGCATTCAGAATCTGGTCCTCCCATTCAGCGAGGTTGTCAGTTGTGTAGCGTTCTGCATTTGTTAGAGTCTGCCGTCGCCTGTAGTGCTCCGGCACTTTGTCAATGTGAGTCTTGGTGATTTCGATGTAGTAACCGAATTGACGGTTATATCGTACTTTCAATGAAGGAATTTCTAATCGTTCTCGTTCCTCCTGCTCAAAACGTTCCAGCCAAGCTTTCCCCTCACCTGATTGAGCACGCAATTGGTCTAATGTATCGTCCACACCGTTCTGGAACATGCCCCCATCACGTATTGTCGCTGGTGGTTCGTTCACAATTTTTGCTTCCAACATCTCACGCATACTATCGAGAGAGACCAGAGGTGCACCGAGGTGAGGCAGAAGGTCATCCGTTGAAGCCGATGTCAATGTGGTCAAGTTAGGCATACGTGCCAGAGCATCAGTGATGGCTATTAGGTCTCGAGCATTTGCCCGATCGTATGCTAATCTCTGAGATAATCGCTCAAGGTCACGCATGGATTTGAGACACTCGCGAATACTGCTCAGGCGTCTTGGTGCTTTGATTAGTGCTGCAATCGCTGCGTGACGTGAACCAATGGCCTCTCGGTCCAACAATGGTCGTAGTATCCATTCCTTGAGCATACGCCGCCCCATCCACGTTCGAGTCCTATCGATAGCGTGAATGAGTGATCCATTACGTTCACCAATGAGCGTCTGTGTGAGTTCGAGATTCCTTAGCGTGGTCTGATCGAGAGCCATATGTGATGCCTCTTCCTCAATTGTGATTTCACGTAATGGAACTGCATCTATGAGGTGCAGTGACCGAACGTAGGAAGCACCAAGTCCACATGCTTCTAGGCCAATGGGCATGGAATCAAGATCGATTGAACCTAAATCGTTCATCTCAAGATGCTGGCGAACCGCCTCGATACTCTTCTTACTGGTCGATTCGAATGTCGAGATTGATACTCCTTCTACTTCAGAAATCACGGTTCGGAGTTCTTCCACTTTGGCATCCCGCTGTGTGCAGACCAATTCAGATGGTCCCCATCGGAGTAATTCATCTCGTAAACGTTCGAATCCAGCGGGTGCACTGAATTGCTGCACCCAAGCTCGTCCTATGGAGGTGTCAAGAATGGCAAGGCCGATTCCATCCGTTTTCAACGAGATTGCCGCAAGTAATGCCGACCCATCCTCGCCAATTAGCGAATCTTCGTAAAGCGATCCTGGTGTGTATACTCGAGTCACTACACGACGCAGAATTTTCTCACCAGGGAGGGGTTCAGGAGCCTGTTCACAGAGCGTGACCTTGTGTCCTGCTTTGACCATTTTCCGGAGATAATCTTCGACACTATGCCAGGGGATGCCTGCCATCGGAACAGGGTTTTCTGAATTTTTGTCTCTGCTAGTGAGTGTGATGCCGAGTGTCTCGGCTCCGATGACTGCGTCCTCGTAGAACATCTCATAGAAGTCTCCCATTCGGAAGAAGAGGACCGTATCGGGGTGCTGTTCCTTGATTTCCCGATATTGATCCAACATTCCAGGGCCCTTGGACGCCATTCATTCACTCCCCTACCGCAGAGCGGCTCAAGGAGAACTGAGCCTACGCATGATAAACAACGCGATGAGTTTTGGAATCACCAAGCATCAAAGCCCATCACGTAGAAGTTCCTTCCAAGAATCATGATGGTTCCCAGAACAATCGTCAGGAAGACGGAATCAAAGAGAAGCCCCGGTCGTGCTAGAGGGTCAGTGTAGTCGTCTGTATCAAGAGTCAAGGCGGATGAATCATCATAGACGATTCGAAGTAGCCCAGAGTCGGAGGATACCATTCTAGGGTTTTCTCCCGTTGGTGAATTGATCCGCATTGAGTCGACCCCATTCGTCATGTCATAGGTTGAAATCGACTGTTCTTCATGGAGAATCCACAAGCGACAGTCGGAATCCAACGCCGCCGCGATGCCCCCTTCTAGGCCTGAGATGGAACGCACAACACCTGTGTCGGAGATTACTACAGCCGAATCCGACGATACGGCGTAGCCAAGAACATCATCATGTTCTGAGATTATCAGAGTATGATAAGGGTGGCCGCCTCCATGTTGAATCAGTGTCACATCTGGCTGAGATCCCAAGGATGCGGATGCCATAAGGAGGACTTCTCCACTTGAGGTGGATGATATTGGGTTGCTGAATGCACTACTAGTCGCCCGAACCAGAGCTATTGTCCCGGTCGAATCTACTTCGATACCCGCGAGGTCGATATCATCACTTGGGAGAGTCGATGCGAGACTGAGTGAGTTAGGGGTGCGATCAAGGTCGAAAGTTCGGAGTTGAATCTCTGAATCTCGCTCGATAATTACCCATCCGCTTCGGTTATCCACTGCTACAGCATCGATGACATTGTCTGTCGATTCAAGTACGTCAAGCTCGGTTACTGTTTCACCCATGAGGTGGGCGAGCATACCCTCGTCACCACCGATGAACCACCCTGTGGGGCTGGATGATATTGAGTTCGGTGAACTTTCCAACGGGACTGGAGAGGGGGCATCGCCTTCGAAGGTATGGAGTGTCTTTACTCCATTATCACTGACAATCGCCGCACCCACAGATTCTGAATATGCGATGTCAATGACTTCGACATCATCGGGAAAAAGGTCAATCGCAGCTTCGGTTGGCATACCATTCGCAGATTGAATTACTCCTGCTCCGATTAGTAGGATGCCGATGAATGCGGCGATAGGTATCCACTGGATAGTGTCGGCCTCCGCAGAGGTTGGAGTTCGATCGATGCCGCCTGCCACGGGCCACAACCGGGACGAACGGTCCTTGAAGCATAGCCTTCACAGTAATGCAGAGGCTTGGTTTCTCCACCTAGAGTAGTATGTTTCACGGAGTTGGGATTATATACGCTGTGCAGGTCGCCCGAACCCGGGAGGAATAGCATGGCACGCAAACCGGCAAAGATGTACCGCCGTCTTAGTGGACAGGCTTTCACTCGCCGCAAGTACACCGGTGGTGTGCCAAACAACCGTATTCTCCGCTTCCATATGGGTAACAGGCCTCGTGCAGAGGCTGGAGATTTCCCTGTCATTCTACATCTTACTGCAGACAATTCGTGTCAGATTAGGCATACCGCCCTTGAAGCCGGTCGCATGATTTCTAATTCTACGATTCGCACAAATGCGGGCGAGGATGGGTACGCTCTCCGCGTCCACACTTATCCTCATCACATTTTACGTGAGAATAAGCAGGCAACAGGCGCGGGTGCAGACCGTGTATCTCAGGGAATGCGTCAGTCCTTCGGTAAGAACGTAGGTACAGCTGCTCGTGTCAAGCGTGATCAATGTGTCATCTCCATCCAGACTGATCCTGAAAATTACCTGGCAGCCCGTGATGCTCTCAGAAAGGCTGGCATGAAACTCCCGACTCCTACTACAATCCGTCTCAAGCAGGGAGCGGAACATCTCAAGGGATTGGTTTGAACGGTCTCTTCAAGACCCTTAGGCCTCTGTGAGGGTTAATGTTCTCTGAATCGCAGGCGCTACAGTTGCTCCAAGACAGCGTTGTCTCAGCCCCAGTTGTATGGAAGGGGGACTATCCATACTTCATTCACCCTCTCACTGACGGAGTTCCACGCCAAACAAGCGAACTCTTGTGTGCCACTCGTGATCTTCTTCTCCATCGGGTGGATTGGGAAAATGTTGATCTTATTCTTTCAGTTGAGGCAATGGGTCTCCCTCTTGCTTCAGTTCTTTCAGTTTCTACAGGAATCCCCACAGTAGTAGCGCGCAAGAGATCTTACGGTCTCGAGGGAGAGCGAATCATTGATCAGTCAACGGGTTACTCTAAGGGTGAGATATGGATTAATGATGTATCCCCCGGTGAAAGGGTCCTCGTTGTGGATGATGTGATTTCGACAGGTGGGACGATGGAGCCAGTCCTTAGTGCGTTGATAGATATGGGTGTGGAATTAGCGGGAGTTTGGACGATATTCGAAAAAGATCAGGGAATGCAGAATCTGATCGATAAGCATGCGTGGCCCTTGAGTAGTCTTGTCCGAATCGAGATGGTAGATGGCGTTGTGAATGTCCTTCCATCCATATAATTGGCTTTAATCTAGTGCAACTGCTCAAATACAGGCCCTGTGAGGGCAGTTTAACCATGGACCTTGATGCCCACGAATTCAAACTCGATGATTTGGTCGAGAGAATCAAGGCGAATGATACACGTTTGGTTGCGCTTCAGGTGCCTGAAGGTCTCAAAATGCAGGCATTTGAGATGATGGATACAATCGAGTCAGAGACTTCTGCAAGAGTAGTACTTTCTGCTGACCCCTGTTATGGAGCATGTGATTTAGTGCATGACAAGATGCAGAATATTGGAGTCGAGTTAGTTGCTCATATGGGTCATTCTCAAATGAACATAGATTCAGGTATGGATACTGAATTCATCCCTGTGACATACAATCGCAGTCCAGAAATCGCTCCGGTTATACCTATCTTGAATGTTCACAGAGATATTGCAATTCAGCGAGTCAATAATGC
>DAYJ01000051.1 GCA_002506875.1 Euryarchaeota archaeon UBA40
TTTAATGCAGGATTTTGCTGCCTCACATCAAACGGGAATCTGGTGTAACGCGAGAATTCGTGCAGTACCAATGTACCAAAGATGTGGATTCGTAATCGTCTCCGATATATTCGAAATCGAGGGGATTGGGCCACATCACGATATGGAATGGGCGCCTGAAGAGTGATTCATCTCAATGGCATCCATTGCCTCTTCCGTCGAACCACCTCCGAGAATAATTTGAATCCCTGGGAGGTGGCGATCAAAGGTTGCTAGATTCGTATGGATAATATTTCGAATCATGTCATTATTTAGATTCACACTCTCCAGATCTAGTGCAGTTTTGTAATTCAATTCACCATCAGTAATATCTAATTCAAAATTTCCAACAACTAATCGATAATTCGCCATAGTGATGAATCTCATCATTGTATCAATTCGATTCGGAGAAATATTCTCACTCAAAGAAGAATAGAAAATCATCTGTTCTTCTAATTCACGCGTCTGGATCATGCAATGCCATTCACCATTTACTCCCTCAAAACCGAGAGCAATGGTGCTATGGTCAGACAGTGCTTCGAAATTCCATTCATTTTCCCTTAGATAATTACAAGCTGATTCCAAAAGAGGGGATTGATTGAAATCTAGATTATTTTCATTTAACTCTTCAACACCACGATCGATCTCTTGAGGTAATTCCTCCTTGAGATATGAACGAATTCTATCGCTTAACATCGAACTAGGTTCGTATGACGTACTTCGCAATGTTGAAGATAATTTCTGAAAATTTTCAAGGATTTCATTGGGGGAATCTGTCTGAAAATCCTGCTCGGACCCCGTGGACATCCCTTTTTCCCGCATACATCTCCCCAATCAGGATATATCAATCAAACCATTATAGGAGTTTCTTGAATTATATTTCTAATTCAATATTCAAATTCTGAATCAATTCCTTGTACCGATTTCGAATTGTGACCTCGGTAACTCCGGCAACCTCTGCGACTTCGCGCTGAGTACGGCGCTTACCACAGAGGACTGAAGCGATGTAAATGATGGAGGCTGCGATTCCCGTAGGACCTCGCCCACTAGTCAACTCCTTTTCCTGAGCCTTCTGAATCAATTCATACGCTTTTGATTGCACTTCTGCATCGAGATCAAGACCTGAACAGAATCGTGGGATATACATCTCTGGAGTCGTATGAGGGATCTTCATTCGAAGTTCTCTAACCATAAAACGGTAAGTACGGCCAATCTCTTTCCGACCAGTCCTAGATGCTGTGCTTATTTCGTCAAGTGTTCGTGGGTTTCCACACTGTCTGCAGGCAGCATAAAGACTGGCTGCAGCGACGCCTTCGATAGAACGTCCGCGAATGAGACGGGCTTCTACTGCACGCTTATAGTTGACAGCTGCAGCCTCACGAATTGATTTTGGAAGGTTCAAACGGCTAGCCATTCGATCGAGTTCTGCGAGAGCCATAGCAAGGTTTCTCTCGGTCGCGTTCGAAACACGTGATCTCTTCTGCCACTTTCTCATGCGATAAAATTGACTCCGATACCGAGAAGAGATTGTTTTACCAGAGTAGTCCTTATTCTGCCAATCGATGTCAGTAGAGAGACCTTTGTCGTGAAGCATCACAGTCATAGGTGCTCCAGTCCTAGCCCTCTGATCTCCTTGTTCAGGACTGAAAACACGCCATTCGGCTCCCTGATCGATAACATTGTCCTCAATCACCAGGCCGCACATTGAGCACACGATTTCTCCCCGCGTCTCATCGCGATCTAGTTCTCTGCTACCACATTCTGGGCATTTGACGATATCTTCCACTTGTGCATCAGACATTTGATTCCTCTCCGAAGATATTATTGCTCGGATGGCTAAGGTATTTAAATCCTAATGGTTCTTTATTTGGTGTATTTTACATTGAATTAAGTAAAAAAATAGGTCATTAACAACGGCTAATGGTCAAATAGGCTGAACCCATGGTACAACTGGTGAAATTACGTGACTGAGGTCTGGCCCCCTGAATCAATCAGGCTAGACTCAGATGCACGTGTCCTGTTTCTGACTAAAGATCTCGATCTAATTCGTCAACAGTTGTACAATGGTTTGAATCTCAAAATGGAGGATCTCGACATCGATGATCTGTTAGATGATATCAACACAGACGTGATGACACCCGCATGGGTCTGTTTCGATCATGATCCTGCAAAAATTGCTGACAATGCATATGCTGGCCTGCTGCATGAAGGTGAACGTGTTTTCAATCAAGGGGCGCTAAAAGAAGGGGGTTTCCAAGTAATTGTTAGTGGGCATCGAAAAGGAACTGGAAGTAGTCGTGAAACTGCACCACAGTGTGAGCGGTGGTCTGGAATTCGAATTGTGATTGCTGCCTCGTTCGCTCCAATTCATGAACGAAACAACATCAATCTCGGGCAAGTGATGGGTAATCATCAGATGCTTGAGAGATTGCAAAATGGAGAAGTAATTCAACTCGATGAATTCACACAAAAATATGATCCTGTCACTCGATTAATTCTAGAGAATGGTGGGATTCTTCCCTTTGCCAAGAAATTGAAAGATGGTCAAATCGAGTTGCCAGCCGTTTCTACTGAGCACCGAGGTATGACAATGGCTGAGAAAATTATTGCAAAGAAGGTGATTGGAAAAACGGGGGTTGAATGCTATGTGTCTCCTGGTGATGCAGTGTTGGCAACAGTCGACGGGGGCTACAGTCATGAGTTTACAACTGCTCAAGTTCATAATTTCCTAACGGCCGAATATGGTGCGGATTATACGTTGCCAAATCCGCCAAAGTTTGCTGTGTTTGAAGATCATTTACTCTATGCAACAGGTGTTCCAAGATTTGGGCCGTTTGCCGATAAAATTCAAACATTACGAGATTTACAAGTAGCATTCCAACAACATACCGGTGTTCGCGATTACTCAGCCAAAGATGGTGTTAGCCCAGGAATTTGCCACCAAGTAGCCCGAGAGGAATTCATCGATGTTGGTGATTTCATTCAAGCGACAGATAGTCACACTTGCATGGGAGGCGCCTCAAATGCGTTGACTTATGGCGTAGGTTCAACAGAATATGCAAATTTAGTTCACAATCAGTTTGCTTTCGTCAAAGTGCCTGAAAGCATCCGTTTCGATTTGATAGGGAGTTTAAACCCGGGATGTACAGCTAAAGATGTCATTCTTCACATTCTATGGCGTTATGCAAAACACTCTGATACACTTGATCGTTCGATGGAATTCGGTGGATCAGGACTTGCTTCTATCTCAATGGATGAACGAGCGACGCTATGCAACATGGCTACTGAATGTAGTGCCAAGACCGGGATTTGTGATCCTGATCAATTGACTATCGATTGGTTGTTGGAGCGACGAAGTGATTTGGATGAAGAACAGATTAGAAATGCGTTTGTATTCCCCGATGAGGATGCTGTATATCATGGAGGAATACATACCATTGATCTTGACAAAATTCGACCGATGGTAGCTCATCCAGGAGACCCCGACAAAGGAATTCCATCGGACCCAACGAATGGGGCTTACATCGATGATATCGGAATTGTTCCTATCGACATCGCCTATGCTGGATCTTGTACTGCAGGCAAAGATGATGATTTTTCATATTATGCAAAAGTTGCAAAGGCTGCTAAAGATGCAGGCTTGAAAGTTGCAGATGGTGTTGAATGCTACATTCAATTCGGATCGGGATCGGTCAAGCAACTTTCTGAGAGGATGGGGTGGACTGCACTCTTCGAAGAAGTTGGTATTCACCTCATAGATCCTGGTTGTGGTGCTTGCATCGGAGCAGGGCCTGGTATCAGTAATGATTCAGATCAAGTCACCATATCTGCGATTAATCGTAACTTTCAGGGCCGCTCTGGCCCAGGTCAGTTGTATCTTGCCAGTCCTCTGACTGTCATGGCTAGTGCATTCATGGGATGCATAACAGCATGGCGCCCTGAAATCTTTTCAAAAGTCTGACCAGAGAAGGGATTGAATTGGATAGAAGAGAGCCGATGGCACTACTCTGGCAGACATCCCATGACCTGTTAACGGAGCTTGTAAGGATTGGAGTGGAGCATGCTCCTTTTCCTCCACCGCCACATCTCTTTGAAGGAATTCCTGTAATTGAGTCCGCTCCAGATACTATTGCACAGCAAGCCATCACGGTCGATGCATTGGACAAAGCAGGCTTCAAACGAATAATCGTCACTCATCTCGAATCTGAAAGGCCAGATCATGTGCGGCGTGCAATCGATGAAGAGAGGGCTCTCGATCGATATATCCTTGAGACACAAGATGATCTAGCAGACCATTTTCTCAAAGAGAGAATTGTCGAGTGGTTACGAGCCGGTCTCGATGAAATCACACCTGATTCAGACCGGTGGTTTTGGGGCATGGCACTGTTCACAGGAGCCTGTCTCGGACGGCCTTCGTGCATCAAAGAAGATGGATTCCATCTCCTAGAATCACTCGCTCTCGGGCGGCCTCCTGGAAGGTGGCAAACGAGAGCTGCACCAGGGCCACATCATCTCGATTGGGATGGTCGGGATATGGAGGGAGAATCTGTAGAAGTACATGTCGACGGCGCTATTGCAGCAGCTTGGTTACTCGATATCGTTGATTCAATCGAGGAAGGTAGTCCGCTTCCAGAAGCATGGTGGGCAGAAATCGTCAACCGGAGTCATTTGTATGTCCCGCTCAGAATGGCAGAGAGGCTTGATTCAAAGTTAACAGACAACGAATGGTCATCTATTCTGATCAAAATTATTCCTCACCTTTTGCGAACAGATGCACCCCGTGCAGGAGCGATTGTAAACGCAATACTTGCAAATGGAGATGAGAAAAGGCGCATCGATATCGCTTCACTTGCTGAAAGAATCGTTTCGGAATCAATCAGTATTGGGAAGACGATTATTGATGCCAGTCTCAAAGAAGATGGAGATGCCGCAGTAATTGCAACTAGTGCTCTACCTGTCCTAGCCCATCATGATCCAATCGAATTCATGATTCGAGCGATGAGAGCAAGTCAGCATGAAGATTCTAGAGTCAGAAGGCGGTTTGTAGATTCAGGCTTGAGAATGGCAATGCAGATTGATCCGATTGATGAACAAGGGATTTTAGTGAATTTGATTAAGATGGCTGACGAAACTTCCCAAGTACGAATCAAGCGTTTTGCAAACGAAATGGCTCGACTCGATCCGACAGCTGGATTAAGATTAGTCCAACGTCTTGCCGAAAATGGGATTGAATTTACCCTTTCAGAATAATCAGGAACAGCCGGTAGTCTCACCGCACTCATTGCACTTGAGGCAGGTTCCATTACGAACCATCTGACTTCCTCCACAATTCGTGCAGATATCTCCTGTAAAACCGAGTGCACGAGCGCTTCGCATCGCATTCTCTTCTGCACTCAATTCAGAACTGGTTGATGGATCCTCTTCTAGCTCCTGAGGTTCCTGGATATTCATCACACTGTCCAACGTGGTCTGGATGTTGCGCTGAGAACCCATGGTGCGAGACATTCCATCTGGTGTAGACTCAGGGCGGCTAATGGAAGTCGTATCAAGATCTTCCTCAGTTACATGAGCTAAGTCCTCACGATCCAAATGATTGATGGCTAATTCTCTGAAGATATAATCCACGATGGATGTGGCCATCTTCACTCGACCTGAACCTCCGACCACCATGCCACTAGGCTCAAACTTCTGGAAGGTGAATGACTTGACGAAAGCATCGAGGGGGACTCCATACTGGAGGCCAATTGAAACCGCGATTGCAAACTGATTCAACAATGAGCGCCAAGCCATTCCTTCCTTCGAAGTTGTTAGCATAATCTCACCAAGGCGGCCATCATCATACATACTCGATGAGAGATAGACGGTATGCCCTCCAACACGTGCCTTCATCACTTTTGATTCTCGGACATCAGGGAGTGGTCTGCGTGTTGCAATGTAATTTTGGACAAAGGCTTCTGCAATCGGTTGTGCCTGTTGATCGGGGAGAGGCAGGGCCAACTTAACTTGCTCAACTGCTTGTTCAGTGGTTACGGTAGCCGATTCATTTTCATCTATTTCATCCATCGAAGTGGTATCTACAAGTTTGTTCATCAACGGCTGTGATAGTTTACTCTGATCTCTGTATACTGCAGTTGCCTTATTCATCGTAGAATGTGAGAGATTGTACACGTCGCGAATATCATCGATAGTAGCGTCAGATGGGAGATTTACTGTCTTTGAAATCGCACCAGAGATGAATGGTTGGGCAGCCGCCATCATCCGAACGTGGGCGGGCCATGCGATAGAACGGGTACCATATTTCCCTCCCGGAGTCGCACAATCGAAGACTTCGAGATGTTCTTCCTTTAGATGAGGTGCGTCCTCAATGGTCATGCGACCGAATACATGGTCGTTAGCGCCATCAATCTCAACAGAAGTGAACCCGATATGACTGAGAACATCAAAGAAGGGGTTCTCAATTTGTTCTTGATTCAACCCGAGGATATCAGTGCAGAAGGATTCGCCCAAACTATTGGGGCTGAATGCGCCACGAATATCATACGCTCCTCCAATGGCATCTTCAACTCGAGCGAATTCAGCTTCGGTAAATCCAGCCTTCATCAATCGTTCACGGGTCACTGTCTCACAACGTTCGATGCTCTTAGTCCCCATAACATAGGATTCGATATCGTCAATCTCGACGTCATTGTAACCGAGTTCTGAAAGAGCGAGTTTTACGCCGTTGTTGATAATCTTCAACATTCCTCCACCTGCAAGGGATTTGAACTGAATTAAGGAAAACGATGGTTCGACGCCGGTGGTGTCACAAGCCATCACAAGACCGATGGTTCCAGTAGGTGCAATTACCGTGGTCTGAGCGTTTCTGAATCCAAATTCAGAGCCTAGGTTCAGTGCGCGATCCCAAGACTCACGCGCCGCATCAAGGAGGTCGTCAGGACAAAGGGATGATTCGATCCCCATTGGCTTGACGCTGAGATTTTCGTACTCTTTTGACTCGACATCGTACGCCGCACGCCGATGGTTACGGATTACGCGAAGCATGTGCTCACTATTCTCCTCATAACGAGGGAATGGCCCGAGGATGCTAGCAAGTTCAGCACTGGTTGCATAAGATTCGCCACACATGATTGCGGTAAGAGCCCCACAAATTGAGCGGGCTCTGTCATCATCATATGGAATCCCCATATGCATGAGGAGAGAGCCTAAATTGCAATATCCGAGGCCAAGAGTCCTGTACTCGTAGGACTTCTGAGCAATCTCTGCTGAAGGGAACTGTGCCATTAGAACTGAGATTTCGAGAGTTGCAGTCCAGAGGCGGACACTATGCTGGAAGTCTTCAACCTGGAATGTACGAGTGGCTATGTCATAGTACTCTAGAAGGTTGATGCTAGCTAGATTGCAGGCAGTATCATCGAGGAACATGTACTCTGAACAGGGATTAGACCCATTGATTCGGCCACCTTCAGGGCATGTGTGCCATTCGTTAATTGTAGAGTCAAACTGAACTCCAGGATCCGCACAAGCCCAAGCAGTGTAGGCAATTTGATCCCAGAGTTGCTGCGCTGGAAGTACCTTGCATGGCTCAGGATTGCGGCCCTCAGCCAATGCTTTCTTCTTCTCAGTTCGCCAGACAAGATTCCAATCCCGACCTGCTTCGACTGCATCCATAAACTCATTCGGGACCCGAACAGAATTGTTGCTGTTCTGACCTGATACTGTGATGTATCCCTCCCCTTGCCAATCTGAATCAAATCGCTCGAAATTTACCGAACGCCATCCCTGGCCTGCAAGGTCGATGATACGCTTGATGTGTGGCTGGGGGACGTTGTCCTTCACAGCTGCAATCATGGCACGCTTGAGAGGTTCGTTCGACGCAGGGTCTGTTGAGGCTACTTCAGCGCCCTCAGACCACATCGTTGCAAGGAGAGCATTTGCATGCTTCTGTAATTGATTGCTCCCTATGATAAGAGCCGAGACCTTCTCTTCTTCGGATGCTTTCCAGTTAATGTATTCCTCAATATCTGGGTGATCAAGATCGAGTGTGACCATCTTGGCCGCTCGGCGAGTTGTTCCTCCGGATTTGATGGCCCCTGCTGCACGATCACCAATCTTGAGGAAAGAGAGAAGGCCGGATGATTGCCCTCCTCCGGAAAGCGGTTCTTCTTTACCGCGAATATTACTGAAGTTGGATCCAGTCCCTGAACCGAACTTGAACAACAAAGCCTCGCGTTCCCAGAGACCCATAATGGACTCGGTTCCCCCCACGAGAGAATCTGCTACGCTTTGAATAAAGCAAGCATGAGGTTGGGGGTGTTCATAGGAATTGGCGGACTCTGTTAGGATGCCTGTTTCAGGATCTACATACTTGTGCCCCTGAGGATTGCCTTCGATTCCGTAAGCCCAATGAAGGCCAGTGTTGAACCATTGTGGACTATTTGGAGCCGAGCGTTGACTTGCAATCATGTAACACATCTCATCGAAGTAAGAACGGGCGTCTTCCTCAGATGCGAAGTATCCGTGCTTCCAACCCCAATAGGTCCAGGTCCCTGCAAGGCGCCTAAACATCTGACGGAAGTCGGTCTCAGCACAGTAGCGATCTTCGGGCTCCATAGCCTGCAACTTCTCTTCATCTGGGGCTGAACGCTGAAGCCAGATTGGCACGTTGTCTTCGGGAACGGGGCGTAAGGCAGCAGGAACTCCTGCTTTTCGGAGGTACTTCTGCGCTGCAACGGTGCCTGGAACTCCTTCAAATCCCACTGGGAAGCGGACATCTTCCATATTGTGGGCAACGGACCCATCCTGATTTTTGATCTGAATACTTGTTGTCATCCACTCGAAGGTATCAAACGGGTCCACGCCAAGGACTGTGAATCTACGTTCAATGTTCATCCCACTCGTTCCATCGTTGCTTCCATTCATTGTGGTTTGCATGCCTTATTCACCTCTCTTAATATCCATACCAGTGGGCTGCGCAATGTTATCTGAGCGCGGGAGTCTCATGGCTCAATCGATGGTTATTGAAGATTGAGGGAGGGGCTCTATCCATTGCGCATTCCTCGATGCAATTCTGTTGTCCGGAAGATTAGTTTAATGTTGTAAAAAAAGTATTTTTTTTTACACTCAGGAACAAGATGATTTGAACAACCCCCGATGTTTCTCGATTACTATGGACGGCGAGGACAAAGAAGAGGAGTTCAGTTTGCCCAGTGCTTCAATCGAATCCGAGGATCACAGTGATGTTGATCCTTTTGAGGAACTCGGCATCGGGTCTCGAGTCAATGCTACCTCAACAGAAGAAGATGGACGTAGAGGATATGATGCCCTCTCGGATCTCGTGGATGATGATGGGGACTTGCCCGATTCTGATGTTGCCCATGGAGGCTTGTTGGAGGAAGACGGTTTCGAGACAAAATCATCGAATGAGAACGATGTGAGTAAGGCTGAAGCCACGTATGTGATGCTCCTACAGACTGTATGGGTAGATGGTATTCTCGACCCTGCAGAAGTTAGACTACTTGCCAAGAAACGAAGTGAGTTAGGAATAAGTTTCGAGCGGCACCTCAAACTAGTCGATGACCTACTTGGGTGAATTGAATGGTCCACCCATACTCAATCGGACTTAGTTATGGTTGGTCCGATGATGCATTGAATGAAGAGGGGCATAATTTGCTAAATCAATTGGCTAATTTATTGGGAATTGAAGATTCAATGAGGGAAATATTTGAGATGGAACATATGGAGACAATGCCTGCGATATCACAAGGTATTGGCGCAGGTGTCTCTGCACTCCGATCCTATATCCAAGATTTGGAATCTTGGTTTCCTGACGAGGGAGAACAACATGCTCGACATCTTGGCCGCTCAGCACTTGATGTGGGGTTGACTCGTTCCGGTTGGAAAGAAGCGTATGCTTGGATGGAGGGTATCGGCCTAGGTCGTGCATTTGCTGAAGGAGCATGGATGGAAAAAGAGGTGGTCCGGGATTGTGACCTGCCGGAGTTCTTCAATCACCCAAAGAAATTGCTCGGTCTCTGATTATGAACGGATTTCCATGGTCCAATCAAGCGAAGTTTCGCCACCAAGAATAGTTGCACCAACCGAACAGTACTTCTCATGACTCTGGTGGATGAGGCGCTCAACTAATTTCTCGGGAACATTTCCTTCGATGACATAGTGCATTCTTACAGCTGTCAATCTCCGAGGAGGGGACTCTGCTCGATCAACATCAACTTCAACCCAAGCGGCCTGGACATTCTCCATCCTACCCTTAAGGCCAACAACAACATCAATCATTGAACATGCGCCGTGTGAAAGAATGAGAAGTTGCATTGGACTTGCAGTATCATTCGTGTGCATCATGACACGCTTACCATCACTTGTAATCCCAAGCATCTCCTCTCCTTGAGTCCACTCAATCCTGCTCGTCATGAATACGGCATTCAAGCGGGGGTCTTGAGGGTACGGTCGCGTAAATTCACCCTAATATCAATTTACAAATGTACCATTTTGATAATCCAAAAATGCCTGGTGGATTTCTTCTCTAGTATTCATCACAAATGGTCCATGTCGTGCAATGGGTTCATTCAATTCGGGCCCTGCTAAAATTAGAAATTCAGAGGGCTCATTAGATTGGATGGTGATTCTTTTACCCTCTGATAAGAGGGCTAATTCGCCATCTTTGATGATTTTATTTTCAACAGAGATTTCTCCTCCAAAAACATAGATCATCGCATTCAAAGATGATTCAATCTCTTTTTCGAGGAGGAGATTTTTATCCATTTTTGCATGGATATACTCGATTGGAACCATTGTATCAATGGATGATTTCAAACCTAGACATTCGCCTGCAATCACTCGAACCCAAACTCCATTTTTCTCTGTGATGGGAGATTTCTCTGCTGGGATTTCTTGGTAGCGTGGTTGCATCATTTTGTGCTTTGCAGGAAGATTGATCCAAATTTGAAAGCCGTGCATCAAGCCTCCATTTTTCTGAAAATCGGCATGGGGCTCTTCTGAATGAATGATTCCTCTCCCAGCTGTCATCCACTGTACGTCTCCTGGATTCAAATTGCCTTTGTTACCTGCACTATCCTCGTGCTGCATCTTTCCTGCTAGCATGTATGTTACAGTTTCAAAACCGCGATGAGGATGCCACGGAGCCCCCATTGCTTCACCTGGTGCATAATTTGCAGGACCCATCTCATCAAGAAGTAAAAACGGACTCATGAGCCTGCCCATTGCAACTGGTCGACGAACTTTGAAACCCCCTCCCTCAAGAACAGTATGTGTAGGGATAATGTGGGTTACTCTGCGCATAACATCGCCTCAATACGTAAGGGAATAAGCGCTTGTATTTGGGCTAAGTAGTATCGAATTTGATAGTTCTACTAAGGCTATTTCGTGACCCAAAACTGTCATCGTACTCTTCCTTGTACATCCGGTTCATTGATGAACAAGGCAATGATGCCTCGGCCATGGACCGGAATGGGGCTGCGATTACTATGCAGAATGGACAATTGAGTGTGCCAAAGAATCCAATTGTTCACTACATCGAAGGAGACGGTATTGGAATCGATATTACGCCTGTGATGATTAACGTCGTGAATGCCGCCGTCGAGAAGGCTTACGCTGGAGAAAGAGGGATTGTATGGAACGAAGTTCTCGCTGGAGAGAAGGCATTCAATGCCACTGGCGAATGGCTCCCAGAAGCTACTCTAGACGCAATCCGGTCAGGACTTGTTTCAATCAAGGGGCCACTCACAACTCCTGTTGGAGGGGGGATACGTAGCCTCAATGTGGCTCTTCGACAAAAGTTAGACCTGTACGCATGTGTACGTCCGGTACGCTGGTACTCTGGAACCCCGAGTCCTGTGCGTGACCCAGGTGCTGTAGACATGATCATCTTCCGCGAAAATAGTGAGGATGTCTATGCTGGCATCGAATGGGAAGCTGGTTCGGCTGAAGTACAGAAGGTAATCTCATTCTTACAAAACGAAATGGGTGTAGATAAAATTCGATTCCCTGAAACCTCTGGTATCGGTATCAAGCCGATTAGTAAAGAGGGGACTGCTCGTATTGTTCGAGCGGCTATACAGTATGCAATCGATGAGGATAAGCCCAGCGTTACTCTAGTCCACAAGGGGAATATCATGAAATTCACCGAAGGAGGATTCCGAGATTGGGGTTACACTCTCGCAAAGGAAGAATTTGGTGCGGAGGAACTTGATGGTGGCCCATGGTGCACTCTCAAGAATCCAACAACTGGCAATACAATTGTGATCAAGGATGTAATTGCGGATGCTATGCTACAACAAGTTCTCACTCGGCCAAGAGAGTATACAGTACTCGCTACAATGAATCTCAATGGCGATTATATCTCAGATGCGTTGGCCGCTCAGGTCGGTGGGATTGGAATTGCGCCTGGGGCGAATATCAACTACAACACTGGAATTTCAATCTTTGAAGCAACTCATGGTACAGCACCAAAGTACACTGGACAGGACAAAGTCAACCCTGGATCCCTGATTCTCTCCGCTGAGATGATGTTGCGCCACATGGGTTGGGGTGAAGCTGCTAATCTCATAGTGAAAGGCATGGAAGGAGCGATTTCGGCTAAGACCGTGACTTATGATTTCGAACGGCTAATGGATGATGCTACCCTTCTCAAGTGTAGTGAATTTGGAACTGCAATCATCTCATACATGTGATTGGGTGATTTCATAATCATGGGAAAGCAACGAGCTCGCGTAATCTCGATTGCTATCATGCTACCAATGATGATTGCACCGGTCTATCTTAACGGTCCACGTTATCTTTACCTCTATGCCACTCAATGGTCAATTGAGTTGGCTACTCTTTCTGTAGGGCTTGCTGGTCTACATGACCTGTGGCCTAAAAATAATCTAATTCGGAAGGGGTCCGATATCACCCTCGGTGCAGCTATCTGTTTAGCATTTGGAACGATGGTTGGATTTTGGCTCGCATTTGCTAGGGTTTACTTTCCAGTGATTTCAATCGGATGGGTTGTTGCACTTTCAATATCTCATATCATTCCTCAAGCAATTCTACTAATGGAATGGAAACGCTCGGAGAAAGACCCATTGTGGTGGCATGGACTCATCGGCGGATGTATTGCTCTGATCTATGTTGTAATCGATTGGTACAGAGTTGTAATTCTAGAAATAAACACCACATACGAATTTCTTTCCTGGGAATCAATGGATTCGTATTGGAAATCTGCTGGATTCGTATTTGGTTCCGTCTTGTTATACATCCTAATGCTGCGTGGACGAAGGCTGATGAACCCTAGTCCAAAGTAGACGGGCATGGTTGAGCGCCCCCGAGGTACACGTGACTTCGGTGTGAATGAAATGGCGGAGCGTTTGACACTTGAACGTGCACTGGATAATGTGGCAAATAGTCACGGATACAATCGAGTACAAACACCAATCTTTGAACGTCTTGATTTGTTCACTGCTAAATCTGGACCTGAAGTTGTCAATCAGTTGTATGCATTCAAGGATCGATCTGATCGAGATCTCACACTTCGTCCTGAATTAACCGCTCCCGTTATGCGAATGGTTGCCGATTCAATGCGTGCAGATGCCAAACCATATCGGCTATCTTACTTCGGGCAATGCTTCCGATATGAGGAATCAAAAAAGGGGCGATATCGGGAATTCTATCAATACGGTATCGAGCACATTGGAGCGTCGGGACCGCTGGTTGAAGCAGAAGTCATAGCACTCGCCATCCGAATGATGCAAGCCACTGGATTGCAAGATTGGTCTGTCCGAATCGGACATGTTGGCATCCTTCGAAATGTACTGGAGCAAGCCGGCATGGATGATTCTGGCGATTCGAAGGACTTTGTTGGTGATGCTATGCGCCTTCTAGACAAAGGAGATAATTCTGGATTCTGGGGGATGTTTGATGACAATATAGCAATGGATATCGGTGATGAATGGATGGATTTGCTTCAGAAATTTGTTTCAGCTTCAGGAAAAACCGAGCGAGAAGGTGACCCCATTGAAACTGCACGAGATATGTTTCAAGGTGATGCTGAACGGCTCAAAATTTGTAGAGGTCAATTAGATGATTTTGAGGCGACTATTGGTGCCGTCGCAGCCCTAGCCCCCACTCCTCCAAAACTCGAAATTGACTTCACTATTTCTCGTGGTTTAGATTACTACACAGGGATGGTGTTTGAATTCCACGTCCCCTCCCTTCGAGGAGAGAGTCAAGTCTTGGGCGGAGGGTCTTACCGGCTCATGCATCTATTCGATCAGCCTGATTTAGACCCATGTTGTGGATTCGGATTGGGTTTCGATAGAGTGTTGTTAGCAATGGAAAATGAAGGAGTTCGTCTTCAAAATCAAGAACGTGGTCAAATCGCCGTCATTCCTCTCGGGGATGTCCATACACAAGTTCTGCCAATTGTGGGGGGCCTGCGGAACAAGGGACACATCGTCCACCTTGAAGTTCGAGATAGGGGTCTCAAACGAGCAATGCGGTGGGCGAATGGAATTGGTGTTAATCTGGTGATGATTATCGGTGAACGCGATATTGAATCGGGTAAAATCGAAATCAAACGATTGGCGGATGGTCATATAATTCAATCAAAAATTGAATTAGAATCAATAGACGATGTTGTTCGAACCCTACTGAATACTGAGTGAATCTGTATGGATGATGATTGGGCTGAAAGGCAAGAGAATGAAGATATCCAGCGGCACTTGCAAGCACTTTCGGTAGCTGCTGAGAATGATGGAGAACCACTCCGTTGGTTTGAGGATCTCTATGCCAGTGCTCAAGGAGATTCTGCACTGATTCCATGGGCAAGAATGGGTGTTAATCCAATTCTAAAAGATGAGTTAGAACGCGATCCACTGGTACCGGGGCGTGCACTGATGGTGGGCTGTGGCCTTGGGGATGATGCTGTATATCTGGAACAAAGGGGGTGGGAAGTTGTTGCATTTGATTTGTCTGCTTCTTGTGTTGCTTGGTGCAAAGAGCGGTTCTCTTCGTCATCCGTGCATTGGGAAGTTGGGGATGTGACCAAACCCCCTCAAAGATGGATTGAAAATTTCGACCTAGTAGTAGAAATACACATCCTGCAAGCAATACCTATTGAAATCAGGGAAGAGGCCGCAAAGGTACTTCCAACATTACTCAAACCCAAAGGGCGCTTGATTAGTGTCGGCCGTGAAGCCACAAATCGAACCAAGGAAGAAATGTCTCTACCTTGGCCACTCTCTCGAAGATGGCTCATGGAACGGTTCTCTTCGTTAGAGGTAGTAATCTTCCAACCAATTGTGCTTGAGGATTGGCCAGATATCGACCGATATGTCGGCGTCTGGCAGCGGACGTCTCAATGACCACGTTTCATAACACGCCGGAATATGTCTGGAATCTGGGATTTAACCTGAAGTGTTTCTCCATTTGGATGATTAAAACTCAATGATGATGCATGTAGACAAAGGCGCCCAGTTTTTGCACGACCTTGGCCATGCATAGTATCACCAACAACAGGTGCATTACGTGCGGCCATCTGGAGACGTATCTGTGCCCTACGTCCAGTTCGAATATCAAGGCGAACAAGAGAATGTGTCTCTGATGTATCCTCTACCCTCCAATATGTAATCGCCTCCTTAGCATTCGTAGCATTCCGATGTGGAGCAATTCTCACCCGAAGATCCTTAGACTCCTGAATCCAATCTCTAGCAAGGCCCGTCTCCTCTGGTAAATAACCGAGAAGTATTGCATGATATATTCGCTGAATAGAACGATCTGCAAACTGTTCCTGGAGATAGCGCTTAGTCCGTTCATCCTTAGCGAATAGCATACATCCAGAAGTCTCTCTATCAAGACGATGAACGATGAATACCCTACCTCCTTCAATTGCAGCATATTCGAAGGCACGAGCGTGCATTGTATCCTTTTCCTTCCCCTTTGATGTAGTTACAGACAAGAGGCCTGCTGGTTTGTCGGCTACTAGTAACCTATCATCCTCATAGAGAATTTTAGGGAGTTCGAGTGAACTTCGAGATTGACGCTTTGGAGCATCTCCTTGTGCACGAGGGAGAATCGATACTTTTTGCCCGACAATTACAGGAGTTCGTGCCACACGGCAGACCTTTTCGTCAATATGTACACGGCCATCGTCAATCATCCGTCGAAGGCGATTACTTGTTGCGTTATCGTGGACTGATTGGAGAACGCTCAGCAGATCACTGTCCGCCTCCACTTGGACGTCGATACGAGACATTTCACAACCACTGTGCCAATTCAATGGCATTCTTCGCAACACCGACACCCAGAGTTTCCTCAAGCGCACGAGCGAGGAGGGTGAAGTCGGAGTCCCGAGTAGCAATGACTACTGCACCCACGCGTTCAAGGCAATCAGATGCTAGTTTCGAAGCCGTCTTCATGATATCAAGATCCCCTGGTTCAGGGTAGATGCCTTCCTCCGAGATTGTCATCCCGTCCTCACTAAGATTTGTTCTCTTGTCTGCACCTCCTCTGCGTGCTTTGAAAATCGTAACCTGTTCATAGATTGAATGATGGGCCTGCAAGAAATCCTCAACAGCCTTAGTCTGAGCAAGAACACCTTCATGGAATCCCTCTTCTGTTGGTGCGGGCCAATCTCTGAACTCTTCAAGAATACTAAGATGAATCTCTTCAAGCACTTTAGGTGTGATTATCGCATGGTATGCATCGATATTGATGTGGCGACGAACATTGTAAATGAGACTCAATGCTCTTTGTGGATCATATTCCCCAGTGTCTGTATTCATAATTCGTGATCTAAACTCATTGAGAGCGGTTGATGGTACAAATGTTCGGACAAGGTTCGTATTTGCACGATGGCGGAGAATTTGGTGGAACATCAAAGATGAATTAGGATTCATCAAACCATTTCTGTCCACAGTCATCCGCCGAAGAATTTCCGATGCAAGGCCATCGAGAAGGAGGTTCGTATCAATAACGATGAGAGGAGGGAGTGCGAGTGAATTGAAACCACGTCGTTCTTTGACCGCAATTTGACTCTCATATTGCTGATACATTGCATCCATTGACGCCTGCAATGAGGCCTGCTCACGAAGATTGTAATGTGAACTGACATTAATGGCGTGCTCCATCATTCTCAATGCTCTAAGAGGGTCCTCAGAAGCCACTTCGTTAGCAATGTTGTACACTTCAATTGGTCGAGCAAAATCGTCCAATGCATTACGGAAACGAGTCTCAATATGGTATCGACGAGACGATGTCACGCGTTGAATGTGATTCAGTGCTGCACGGACTCTTCCAATGAATGGCTCCTCCGGTAATCGGCGCGAAGATGGATAGGCCATTAGAGACTCAATGATATCCTCCTTCCGACGTTCGCGCTCCCGCCTCTTTGAGCCATCTTCATCTGGAGTATTCGCTTCTGTAGATGGGACGCTTGAATCCGCAAAATCAAGAATCATGTGCTTAGGATGATTTCGAGAACGTTTGCTTCTTGAACCTGATTTCGGCATCTTGTCGAATGCATACGAGACCTTCAGATAGAGTTGGAAGCGGGAGGTGATTGTAGCTGCCAACTCAGTGTGTTCGTCAAGAAGGTCTGCTGCTTCAGACCAGCGCTTTGAAAAAGCGAAATTAATCAACGCTTTTCGATAAAGTAAGGTCGCTCGTTCAAAATCTCCATGTGGGGGATTTTGGAAGCGAGGGGCAGCCTGTTTGTAGAGGCGAGCCGCATCGAGATGTCGGCCCTCACGAACCGAGATTGCTGCATTAGCGACTGGGGTCCATTCAGAACGAGGGCGATGATTTTGGAGCCAGGATACTAGTGCTGAAGAAGGAACCTCGTGCTCCATAATTAAGTCAGTTACGAGGGGTAAGAAACGGGCATTGAAACGATTTGAGATAAGGGTATCAAGAATAGTATACGCGCGTTCTTTCCGATCTGAATCTGTCATTTGCACATCATTGTTAACGCGATTCATCCTAAGTAAATCGACGATTGCAAGGAAAAGAGTGCGTTCAAGTTCTGGAAGATTTGATTCATCGATTGCCGATTCTAACGTATCTACACGTTGTTCTCGAACTAGGCCATCTCCCTCATCCATCAAAGCACGTCTCGCTTCTCGAAGAACTTCTGAGCCGCTCTCTGGGAGGCGTCCTTGAATCTCCTCGAGGTTAGCGCTTGCACCATCTAAGAGACGAATTAATGCCGCTTCATTGATTGAGAGATAAGAGGGAGGTTCAGTGGATTCAACGATGTCGTGCGCCATTATTGCCTGCTCCTGGATCCAAGAAATATTTTCTGGCGCTAGGTTAGCAGGAGCAAGTGAAGAAGCAAGTAAGATTGGATAGGGGTTTTCAGACCCTTGAAGTTCATTCTTGCAAATAACCAGGGCTAAAGATTCGATGTCGTTACCTTTCACGAGAATCTCAATTACTTGTTCAAGTGTTGAAGATGATAGTTGAAAACCAGAAAGATGTGTTGCGCAACATACTCTAATCTGTGTTGGAATCTCATCCTCTGCGATGATGCCTTCCCAAGTATTAGTGTCATAATTGATTGCTAGTTCACACAGGCGCTCAGCAAGCGCTTCATGGCCCTTTGCCATGCGAGATGCGGCCAGGAAAGATGCGGAATCTTCGATCTTGGCATCCATAATGAGTTTCGTAGCCTCTTCGATATCCCCTTTCGCAGCAAGAGCGCGAATGAACATCCACTGAAGGGAATCAGGGATTGACAAATTGTTTTTCTCAAGATGAAAAATACCAGATTCAATTGTCGACAAATCGAGATCTTGCTCGATTGGATTTGTCCATGCTGCAGTTAACATTGCTGAAGATAAGGCATCATTCCCTGTTGCACATGCACAACTCTTCCAAGCATCGAAGTCGCCGGATTGTAGTCGTGCAAGGTGGTATAGATCATTGGAAATGGATTGGATTTCCTTCCCCTTGAAGTCCGATTCTTCGATTCGTTCCACAGCTAAATGTGGTTGATTCGATGCAATGTGGAGGAGGGCATCGATGAGAATGAGGGGGGGGTTTGAAGTTGTGCTCAGAATTTTGGGGGCGTCCTTACGGATTTGTGTAGGTCGAATCCGACCTTGGAGGCCTTTTGCGAGGCGTTGTAAATCAAGAACAGATTTGGAATCCAGTTCAGAGTGCTCTACATTCTCTAACCATTTACCGAAGGCTTCGAAATTTGATGGATCTCTCCTCAACCCTCCAATCCAATCCAAGGATTCTTTCGTTTCTTCAGTTGAAGGAGTTGTACTTGGGAAAGCCCCAAGCATCGCAATTAGAGGGCATTCTCTTGCTGCCTGCGCCCACACGGGGTGGACTCCGGAATTGCACGTAGAGCGCAACTCATCAATGAGAGAATTATCTTCCACCTTCCATGATTTGGGATCTCGTCCCTTGTGAATCAATAAAACTGCAAGGCGGTATGCTGGACTCTCTTGTGAGATTCGAATTGTATCTACAGGCTCAAGAAATGCTTCAATTCCACTTGCACCACGTGCGCCTCTTCGACGGACTCCTCGACGACGAGTCGCCTTCACCTGAACCTCCTGATCTGGATTGCGTGGTTCCTCTTTCTGGACTATAGCCATCGCCACAGGCTTCCATGCTCTATCAAGCAGAGTGAAAGAGGGGTGATTCACGAGTTGGCGGCTCCGAGAGTTCGGATCGTCGCCTGCACGACGGCCGGCTTCGATGCAATCTCGCAGGTAGGTTTCCAGACTCAACACTTCCCGACGACCGAGTGCCCACGGCCGGGATACATCAACGATTCGCTATGTTTGTTGATTTTGGACCCTCAGGATGATGTTCTGAACCCGCGTCCCCCGCCATATGGAAGCGGTGGATTTCGTGATTCTCTTGCTCCACCCCCTCATCGCAACAGTATTCGGAATGTGGCTGTACCGTCATTGGAATACAATCAAGGCGATTCGACTCAAACGTGGCGGAGCATGGTCTCGAATTCGTAACCGAAATCGGGATGATGTTATTGCAGAACATGAACGACAGGGAAGGTGGGCGCTTCCAACAATTCTCGGCGTTATTCTGTTTGCAATCCTTGCCAATCTCCATCGATATGTCAATCTAGATGCAGAATTTGATGAATTGTTCAGCCTTCATGGTTGGTTGGGCATAACTCTTGCATTCTTGACATTCTACATGACCCGTACAGGAAAACGAATGGTTACTCAAAGAGAAGAAAAATCTTCAATCGCTAAAATGAAGGGAATTCATCGACGTGCAGGAGATCTGATGCTTGCGCTTCTGGTTGCAGTGATGTTTCTCGGATTCCTGCGGGCAATCCAGATTATCCAACCCTAACCGGTGTTTCTAACACACTCATTCGACCATTTTGCTATCCAGGCCGCAATGTTTCGATTCACGTCTTCCGTCTCAACGTCGCGGTCCTCCTTTAATCCATGATCACCAAGAGGTTGAATGCGACAGCCGCACGCATCCCTGTGGCCTCCTCCATGTGGATCGAATGCGGTAGCAAGACGAGTCAAATCAACCAAGCCTCCATTTGAATGTAGGAAAGAATTCGTGTAAAATGATGCACTAAGTGGATGTGTGGGCCCATTCAAGGAACCTTTCACATCTCCATGAATCACGATGCATGCATCGCATTCATCGCCCGCTTCTGCAGTAATTCGATACCCGTTTGTTCGAATACCTGTTCCATCGAATCGAACAATGGCTATTCGATTCACTATAGTGAGTGAATCATGAATGATTTTCGTTATCTTTGATGCCTCCATTTCCCTTCGATGAATGGACTCGGCAACTAAAGGATCTGCCAAAATGCGTTCAATCCCCCAGCCCTCTGCTATACCCCGTACAATCCTCTGTGCAGCCTCTGGTCGTTCAGATGCCTCGATGCTTCTACTAAGAACAACCATTGGGTGATTTGAAAGAAAATCTTCACGAGAAACCATACCACCATCAAGAACATCTACCCAATCAATCATCTCTTGAAGATCTGATACATCTTGTGACTCGCCAACTATCTCAAAGGCAATTCGGGCTGCTGAAGGAGTTGCTTTCCAGAAATTAAGAACGCCTTCAACATCAGCTCGATTGGTTTCATGGTGGTCAATTACGGCTCCACATGCAGGATGGCTTGGTAAATCACAGATGATGGTCTGAGAATCGATTTGGTCATCAAACACTCCTGCTCGAATCCCCCCTGGGTGCCCAAATCCCACAATAAGGTTGGGAAATGCACGCAACAAGATGCCTGCCGTCGTAATTCCGTCGAGATCTCCATCCGTCAGAACTCGATGTGGCTCAATACTCTGTAACATCGAAATTCGATCTGTCATGAGGTTGCCCTTTGGTGTGAGTCTCAAGTCCCTTTCGGCCGAAGGGTGAAGGGGGGGCAGCGTTCATGACGCTTCATGGAGACTTCCTGTGGGCTCGTTCTTGCTAATGGAGATCTTGTGCTTCTACTTCGTTATCCTCAGGGCCATTGGGGATTCCCGAAGGGGCACGTCGAAGATACCGATGCTAGTCCGCACGATACTGCATTGAGAGAACTAAGGGAAGAAACTGGAATCGATGATGCGAAGGTGATTGGGAGTTGGTCACAAACTACACAATACACCTATTCTCGACGAGGTGTTGAGCGAGAAAAACAGGTACATTGGTTCCCTGCGAAAACCAAAACCTTCGATGTGGTACTATCTCATGAACACACGGATCACATGTGGGTAGAAATTGACGAAGCAGATGATTGGATTACATTCCCAGCAGAAAAAGAAGTATTGAGAGGTGCACGTCAGATTCTAGGACTCTGAATCTCTTGTACCCAAGGGCACCCAAAGAACCTCTTCCTCGGCAAGAGCTTGGTTAACGTGGCGTGCAGCAACAAACATCCAATCAGAAAGGCGATTGAGATAAGCAAGAACAACGGGGCGAACTGCACCTTCACCTTCAGCCTCAAGAAGATTGACTGCGCACCTCTCTGAACGACGAGTTACAGTACGAACAACATGAAGCGCCACTACAACCGGTGAGCCGGAAGGTAGAATGAATGAATTGAGAGGCTCCTGTTGATCTGTCCAATGGTCCATCTCTTGTACAAGGCGATCGGCATGTTTCATCTGGACTAGGGACATCTGCTCAGGCAAAGCACTAGGAGTACCTGCAGATTCTCCTCCAATATCGAATAGTTCCTGCTGAATCATTGAAAGCATTGGATCCAACTCCTCTTCGATACGGAGCGCAGGTACGCGAACCCCCCCATCAGAATGTTGCTTAGGCAATCGAGAAAGTTCCATCCGAATCCAACCAATTAGAGAATTTAGTTCGTCGATTGTCCCATACATTTCCACACGTGGATTGGACTTTAGCACTCTTTCGCCTGTCAGAAGGCTGGTCTCCCCTCCATCTCCATCGCCGGTGTGGACCCTTGTGATTCGTACCATCTCTATTCCCGGACATTATGCAGGCTCGACGGCTCTTGAATGCGCACGTCTAGATTCGGAGTTGCGGAGTTTCGAATAGAAGCGCCGTGCAGCGATTGAAAATAGAAGTAACCAAAGAATGACTTCTATGCCAGCAATCCACCACGCGTAAGGCCCAAACGCATCAAACAGAATTTGAGCATCCAAAGGTACCCCATACAGGCCCATCCACGTAGCTTGAAGAATCAGGTTGGCCCCAAACCAAGTGCTCAATATCCAGAAAAGAATCGAACCATGACTCCAAGAATCACGCGAAATATCCCAATTCACAATACAATAGGCGTTCTGAAGGGTTATCAATGCCTGTCTTTGATGTATCATCCAGAGTTTATTCCTCAGATTGATTTTCGGGACCCTGAGACATAGAAACAAGGCTTGAATCGATAATTTCAATCCAGGAAGTATCGACCACCTCCCAGCCACCTAAGCGACGGAGGCGATCCTCATGCATCTCAGATTCAGATAAATCACCAATTTTGCTATGAATTCTGGCCAAAGCAGCATGCGCCATCACATTCAGAACTGGATCTTGCATATCCCAAGAACGCTCGAAATGTGCGATTGCTCCTCGAGGACCATGGATTAATCCACGTTGAGTTTGACGAAGCCCGGATTGAGACCATGTTACGCCTTGAACGCCAACTACTAAGCCACGGAAGAGCAAATAAATCTCGAGCAAGATAAACAAAGAGGCGATTGCAAAGTTACCTATTTGCTCTGCTGTACTCTGCTCTATCCAATCTATGGTAACAAAACCAAAGATCCCTACCACGAGAAGAAGGCCACTAAACGGAGCAACGATGACATCACGCTGAGTACGGGCCATGTGTCGGCCACCAATAATCGTAAACAGACCACCGAAAAAGATAGCAAGGGCGGGGGGGGCGATAGGAGATGTTGCTCGATCCGCACCCATAGCAATGTAGAGAACAAGGCCAACAAAAAGGAAAATTCCTCCAGCAGTGAACCCATGTTCAGGGAATGGTTGATGGCGAGCATAGACAAAGAGAGCAAAGGCGACTCCAACGAAGAGGAGAACCCACAGAAGCATGAACTGAGGAGGGGGCGGTAGGACTTCAATCCGTGGTTGGAACCCCTTCGTCTCCACGCCATCCTGGTTTCCAGAACTCAATATCGTCAAGCCATCGTAACCATTCTTCTGGATCGGAACGAATTAGGCGAAATGCTCGTCGGTCAAGGCCTTCAAGGAGTTCATCACTAATCTCATCACGTGTATGAGCTTCCGTCCACTCGACCTGTAACTCTCTGACCTTCGCCTTACCTGCTGCAGGGTTCTGATATTCTCGCTCACAGGCTTCTTGGAGATCGATGAGCCACATTCGTGAGCCTCGCATGTGGGGATTGTCATCACCAGAATCTGCCCGTCGTCGGTTGAAGGGCCACCATCCCATGATGATCGAGAGTAGGCGGGGGTCTTTCAAGCATCGACTAAAGGAACGTTGAGGCAGCCATTGAAGATAGTAAATATCCTATGCCCGCCAACACCAATCATGGCGCGCATCGTGGTCCACATCCACGGGAAAGCAAGGGACCGAGCCTATTCGCATCTCATCGACATGTATGCCGAACGACTTGAGTCAAAGGGGGTACGCCTCATTCGCCACCCATCACGTATGGATCATGATGATTATCGGAAGCGTCTACTGAAGGCTTCGAAAAACGGTGTATTGATTCTCCTTGACGAAAATGCTCCATCAATCTCAACGAAGGAGATTGTTCAACGATGGAATCAATGGAGAAGTGGGAGTGATACTATTCATCTTGCGATTGGACCAGTTGATGGATGGAAGGATGGATTCACTGATGAACATGATACTCTCGGTCTTGGGCCCTTGACGATGACCTATGAGATGGCTGCAGTTGTACTTCTGGAACAACTCTACCGTGCCTCTGAAATTGAGCGTGGCAGTAGTTACCATCGCGATTGATGAATCAATATCAATGACTGTGATATTCTTTGGTTCGTGAATGCTTCAATGATGAGACTTCAATAACCCTCGACAAACGAGACTCTTCGTTCTGTGAGTGGCCCTACGGCATTCGGCCGTGGGAGGACTGCAGCAGGGGGCATCTCATTGGCAAAGCGCACGACTAGCACAATGAAGCAAGCGAGTATTAGTGAGTTCTTTGAGAAGAACAAGCATTTCCTAGGTTATGATACCCTACAACGATCCATCATCACGGCAGTCAAAGAAGCGGTAGACAACTCGCTTGATGCATGTGAAGAACATCGAATCCTTCCAGACATTGCAATCGAGCTACGAAAGGTTCCGAAGAAAAATGATCGAATCATCATGGTCTCCCAAGACAATGGGCCAGGGATTCCGTCAAAATCTATCGAGAAAGTATTCGGAAGTCTCCTCTTTGGTTCAAGGTTTCACACTATTCGACAGACTCGGGGCCAACAAGGAATCGGCATAACTGGTGTAGTGATGTATAGCCAGTTAACTACAGGCAAGACAACACGAGTCACATCGAAAATTACCAAAGAAGCCACTGCACTCCAAATGGACATTGGGCTGGACACAAAGAAGAATGCTGCTCTTGTCTCGAATAGGACGAGGACCCATGACTTCCTCGATTACAATGGCATGCCTGTTGAACATGGACTGAAGGTGGAAGCCCCTATGAAAGCAAAATTCCAACGAGGGCGGAAGAGTGTTGGCCAGTATTTGCGTATGACGTCAATTGTTAACCCACATGCAACAATTCGATATCGGGCAATTGATGATAATGGGGAAATCATCGAAGAATTTGTTGCTGAACGGGTTACTGACCGGCTTCCTCGTCCGGTTCGAAGTATCAAACCCCACCCACATGGTCTTGAAATCGGTGCGTTGAATCGACTTCTACGCGATTCAACCGAACGACGCATGAGTCTCTTCCTAAGACACACCTTCTCTGGAGTGCCGATGCGGGCAATGAAGGAGACTTTGTCGCATGCAGAGGTTGACCCTGCAACCACTCCAAACGAGGTATCACCAGAAGAGGCTCAAAGAATTCTGAACGCATTCAACACAGTTCGACTAATGGCTCCACCAACCGATTGCCTCTCCCCGATAGAGGATCTTCTAATCAAGAAGGGGTTGTCAAAATCTGTTGATTCGGCTTTTGTAGCAACTGTAACTCGTCCTCCGAATGTATCTCTTGGGAATCCTTTCCAAGTCGAAGTCGGCCTAATTTTCGGGCGGGAGGATATTCCTGCTGATGGTGCAGTTGATGTATTGCGATTCGCAAATCGTGTTCCATTGATGTATCAACAAGGAGGATGTTTACTCACAAAGGCGATTGAATCTGTATCTTGGAAAGGGTATGGATTAGAACAACCAGGAGGAAAGGGTGTGCCTAAAGGTGCAGCAACAATACTTGTCCATCTCGCAAGTACAAATGTCCAATTCACTTCGGAGGCAAAGGAAGCTGTTGCAGACAATGAAGAGGTGCACAATGAAATTCGACTCGCTCTCCAAGAGGTAGGGCGGCATCTGAAGAACCATCGGAAAAAGAGTGCTCAAAAGGCCAAGGCTCAGGAGAAATTTGAGCTTGTGAATGAAATATTACCTGCAATATCAACGAAGGCGTCAAGTCTACTTGGTCGAGAGGAACCTGACCTTGCACCAGTCATCACTCGTATCATGAATGCTGTATTTTGCGAAGATGAAGTAACATGGGACAAAGAGGCCAAGGTGCATCGATGTAGAATCAAAATTCACAACTATACCGCTCGACCCCGTGCTTATTCGATCTTAGCTCAATATCCTGAAACCGATACTGCAACTTTTGTCGAGAACGAACTTGGTGGTCGACGCGAAGTAAAGGGAATTTGGTGCTGGAAATTAGATACGATTCCTCCGGGAGAAGCAGGAAATATTGAATTTTCAATTCAAGGTTTAGAACACAATGATTGGAATGCAACTGAAGTGTTCTTCCGAGGTTCTGGAGATATCATCGGAGCATCAAAAATTGATGAGGGAATTCTTGAACAAATACGTACTGAAGAAGAGATTGCTACAAAGAAGGCGCTTGAAGAGAGCAATATGGCCCTTGATGATGCAATGGGTCACGATGCTGATAATTCAGGTGACCTCGATGCCGAAGAGCTCCAGAAGGCAATGATGGGGCCAATAGGTGAACGCTTAGAGCATTCAGATGCCGAAGAGGCGATTGCACAACATGATATCGACGACAGTGGAACACTAGATCGTGAGGAATTGTTAGATGCAACTCAATCTGATACTTCGAGACAGAGTGGGCTCGGAGAATGGGGGGATGAATGATGTCTGAAGCAAAGTCCAGAGAGGAAGTTATTGAGAGTCTGAATCAAGTTGCTGCCGAAATGCATGATAAGATGCTGAAAGGCCAACCTCCCACCATGACCTTGCCAGTTCGTTCAAAGACGAATATAGAATTTAACAAGAAATTGGGCGTTTACAAATACGGAAAAAAACAGACTATTCGTGATGCGACGAGTCTCGGTTCCGCCCGACAGCTGCTACGTGCGCTACACGTAATCGATTTCATAGAGGAAATGATTGACACTGCAAAATCATCTACACTAAGGGAGATGTACTACATCTCAGAAGGATGGGGTTTGGGTAAATTCGGAACTCAAAATGAAAGTAACAATATCGCTGAAGATCTTGAAATCGTCACACGTTGTATGCGAGAAGACTTCAAACTCAGGCCAGAAGAAGATGGAGCAAGGATGATTGGTAACGTAACTATCGAAGAACGCAATCGTCGTGGAGATTGGATGCGAATCAATTGCAGGGACGATGTAGGCGATTCCGGATATGGGCTGCCTTACAATGTCGAACCTGAGAAAATTCGGCTCATTGATCAAGATATCGATTTCATTATGGCTATCGAGACCGGTGGTATGTTCGATCGATTAGTTGAGAATGGATTCGATGAGTCCGCTCGTTGTGCATTAATCCACCTAAAGGGGCAGCCTGCTAGATCAACTCGTAGAATGATCAAACGTATGTCTGAAACATGGGGTAAACCTGTAATGGTCTTTGCTGACTGTGATCCTTGGTCATTCAGAATTTTTGCTAGTATTGCTTATGGCGCAATTAAAACCGCGCACATCTCAGAATATCTTGCAACTCCTAGTTCCACTTATCTTGGAATCACTGCCGACGATATCCTAGCATATGACCTCCCTTCAGACAAACTCACACCGAAAGACATTGAAGCATTGAAAGCTGAATTGACTGATCCACGATTTGCAACTTCTGAATGGCAGGATCAAATCAATATGATGCTCGATGAAGGTCAGAAGGCTGAACAGCAGGCACTTGCAAAATACGGTCTTGATTTCGTCACTGACACCTACCTCCCGGAAAAACTGGCAGAATATGGTTTGAGTATCTGAAGTATACCTAATCAAGACGAGAACTCAAGAGAAACCCCTACAGTTGGATAACATGGCGGAGAAGAGTGGACGATCCTGGGCCCGCTTGGTCACAATCGTAGCAGCAGGTCTACTCACAATTTCCTTAATCGCATTTGTAACCTCCATGGATGCTGTAGAAGATATCCTTGATCCAGAAAAACTGAACATCGGTATCGTTGATACTGGTGATTCTCTAGATCTAGAGTTACAATCTGGAAGGACGTATACGCTCCTAAGGATAGTCGAGAATGTTGGAGATGATGCATTAGAAAATGATTTGAAAATCGTTGATTCTGAAGGTAATGAGATGATTCTTGATGCACCTACGTGGATGCATCCGCCAAGAACTGGGGAAAGTGGTAATATCATCTATGACACAATTGCCACATATTCAAATGAAAAAACGGGGACATTTACTTTTGAAAATCTCAATAGCACATCCGATTTGTATGTCGTTGATGATCACGAAGGTGACCTTGCTGCAACTCGAGAACCTGTTCTCTTGATTGCTTCCTTCTCTTGTTGCTTCGGAATGGTGCTGCTTCCAATCGCAGGGATTATACAACTCCTAACCCGGAAAAAGCAGCAGCAAGAAAACTTTGGAAAGCCAATAATGACGATGCCGCAGAACACCATTCCAACCACAGATGAACTCTTCTTGATACGGCAAGGGATGATGAAGCCTGAAGATGCGAAGGGGGTTAAGCAAGTGAAAGAAGTGCCTCCACCTTTCACCAATAGCAAGCGAGTAAATACCATTGTAACAGGCGTAGAAAAATCATCCGAACATAAGATACTCAAAGAAGTTCCAGTAACCGAATCGGATGAGGAAGACTGGAAATCCTGGGATACTGGTTGAGCCATCTACAACATAGCATCGAGTTTTTACTAGTCCTTCCACTACACAACCATAGGTTGGGGAGCGATGATTGGATTCGAAGCCGCGCTCGACATCCTCAGCAACGATACACGGCGAGAGATTCTCAGGCGTCTCGTTCGTGAGCCTCACTACGGTTGGCAACTCGCATCACAACTTGATGTAAGTCAACAAGCTGTAGTCAAACATCTCAATGTGCTCGAGGGTGCTGGGTTCGTTAATTCCGAGAAGGTCGCTTCTGAGAAAGGTGGTCCTCCAAAGCGAATTTACAGCGTAAAACAATCCTTCAGCCTGAGAATGGATCTTGGACCGGATTTATTCAGAACAAAGCATTCACAATTACCACGTGGTGGTCCATTGAACATCTCCAATGTTCACGGACTTCCAGATACTGCAATTCAAATCGCGACACATATTGGTGGTAGGCGGAGGCTTGCTATTTCGGAAGCTGCAGAATGTATTACTCATATTCAAGAAATGCTCGATCGTTTAGACGAGCAAAGGAATGCACTGGTTGCCCTCCATCAACATGTGATGAAACGTGTCTCAAGATCGGTCGAAGGTGAATTCGAAGACTATCAAGAGCGTTCTATCGTCCACACAATGCTCGAAGATCCTCGACGCCCCCTTGACCTCGATGCAATGGCAGTAGCCATGGCTCCAAGGGGATTGAGCATGGAGGGTGTGGAATGGAATTTCGACCAGTTGATGAGTGGCATCATCCCACGAATTGGGATGATGGATAGTGAGACGTTTCTTCCAGTAACTAACAACACACCCTTGCCTTGGTGGCTAGTACAACGCTAACGCTCTTCTAACTCAGTATCCCATTAAGTGGATACGTTGTCATCAAAAGCGTGCATCTTCATCTGCACTTTGGAGAATACTGCTCTGCTCTGCAACGCGATCCAAGGCTTCCTTACGACGTGATATCATCATCAGGCCTGCTACGCCAATCAAGGCGGCTGTGGCACCCATAATAATGGTTGGAACGGACCATTTGCTAACAACAACAAGAGCCACATCCATAATCGGATTCTCAGATTGAAGATCATCTTGAATATCGAGGTAATTGTTGTCATCACTGCTTTCAACAATTGTCTGTTCAGGATCAATGACTACAACCACGTGGTCACTACCTGCAGTCACTGGATAAAGCAGTGTAATTGCTGGAGCCTCGCTACTTGCATCTGGACTAGTTGGCATCAAAGCGCCAATAACTCGTCGATAGACGATGTTCTCCTCACTACATCCTTCTGCCTTGATATCATCAACTTCACCTACGCAAAGAATGATGTTGACGTCAGTAGCGTGGACGTTGCCAATGTTCTGAATCTGAACCGTTACTGGAATCATCTCACCAACCTCCTTGCTCGTGTCTCCAATAGATGGATCACCGACAAATATCAGATCTGGTGCTCGAAGACGGAGATGGAGGATTTGTTCATTGGTGTCGCAACCAATGTCGTTGTCCGGTAAGCCATCTTCATCCGAATCGATGGAGCAGGAGTCTGCCCATTCAGGGGTCTCATCATGATCGCCACCATCAAAGGAGTCGCCAAATTCAGAGAGGGCTTTGATTCCCATCGATTGGTCACCAAGTGCTGCGTCACTACCAACATTGATGATTGCTATAATCTGGATTGTGGTGTAAGCTGGCATCGGTGGGAAGTTCCAGGTTCCAGTGAACTCATCATAGTAGCACTCGTATACTGGTGGGGTTTCTCCACTTGCAATTGTGAGACAGGCTAATTCGATTGGATACTCTGTCTCGAAACCATCTAGGATTGCGAACTCGACTGCCTGAGCTGTTCCATCGCTGGATGCCCAACCAGCCAGAGCGTTCAATCCAGGTGCAGGGTCCCATACTCCATCACCCTTCTTCGTGTGGTTATGGAGAGTTGGAATATCGGGGACGTTTCCATTATTTGTCAGATTGAGGATGAATCGGACTGTTCGGCCTGGCGCCGTAGTTTTGACTGCGCTCTCAACGAATGGATCCAGTGAGAGTTGTATATCATGGAACTCATTGATTGTCACAGTCAATGGAATGATATCTCGAAGACGGGTTCCATCGAATGCCTCTTCGGAGAATATTGAGAGTGTGATTTGGTAATCGCCTGCTGCAACTTCTGCAGGAGCATTCACATGAACCATGACTGTCTGATTGTTGTCACGCACTAATTCACTCATGTCCGATCGGAAGATTTCGACATCCCATGGCTGTGCTAGCCCTTGTGAATCTGCAATCTCAGTCACACGCATATCATAGCGATCTGGTCCATTACCGTCATTTCTGATGTTGATTGGTACTGCCCATGTCTCACCCGGATTCATATCATTCTCTAGAGATTCCGTGTTCGCATCAAGATCGTACACATGCTTCACCATAGTCGAGAGAATTACCTGATCAGAGACCTTTGGTGAGCCTTGTAGATACGCCTTGACCTTCACTGCAGGGCCAAGCCCCGCATCTGCTAGGTAAGGTGCACATACCTCCGCAGTCACCTCATACGGACGTTCTGTCTGATCCCAATACCTTGCAATACCTGGTTCATATCTTGTGTTTTCATCATAATCTGGAGCATTGAGGAAATCGAGGGTTACTGTCCAGTGATCCTGACGCCAAATCTCTGTTGGGATCGAAGTGTTGCGTTCATCGGGCCCACCTGGAAGAGTGAAGATTAGGTATCCTGGTGCGAAGTATTTCGTGACCTTGATTACATACTCTGCACATTCACCAGGGAGCACTTCCTCAGATGTGTCGAAGATTTCGAAGACGATGTTTCCTGTTGAACGAATCGATACGTTAATCCAAAGTTCAAGGATATCGTATGTTCCCTTTTCTACAGATTTGACGGGTTCGCCCATAGACCAGCCCTTAACGAAAATAACCCATGTTCCTGGTTCCTGTGTCGTAGGGATATTCACTTCGAGATTCTTCGTGACTGAAGCTCCCGGCTCAAGTGAAATACTCAACGGGAACTTAACACCCCAGCCGTAAGGTAGGAGCCATTCTTGTTGGCCTTCAAGACTATTCGGATCATAGAATTGGAACGTGTCGTAGACGTTTCCTGTATTAGTGATTGTAATTGAGAAAATTGCTGTCCCGCCTTGTTCCACATCACTCTGTGTATGGCTTGTATCTAACTGAATACCGTGGACAACGTCCATCAGCGTGCTCGTCAAACGATCGCTTCGAATTGCTGGATCTTTGTAGGACACTGCAGAAACAATGATGTTTGCAACCTCGTCCCCATCGGCTTGATAGATAGACGGTGCGATTACGCGCATGTAGACCTCAACACGCTCACCTCCAAGAAGATGGATTGGCGTATCTGGGAAGATAGTGGTGTGATTGCTGGAGAAGTACACTGTTGCAGACCAGTTCAATGGTACGCCTGTAAGGTTCAGAGAAAACGTATCGGCAACGAGTTCGGGTGGACCCGGAGTTGTATTGTTAACGCTGAGATTGTACATCGTATCCTCGCCGGGTTCGATAACGTGGTAGAATGTCTCTCCTTCCTGTAATCCAACCTCGACTTGCCCTGTTAGAACGTGAACATAGCAAAGTGTGTATGTGTTGGAATTCGACTCATCATTGCATTTGTTTGTATCTGACCAAGCAATGTGGGCGCCGCTTCCCAAATCATTTGCAAACGCAGGGGGTTGACTCAGCTCTGGAGCATTGCCTGAATTTGGACCCAACTTATCCGAGTTCCATGTTGTTACTTCAGTTGGCTCCCATGGATCGAGAACTGATGCTGCGATTGAATTCAATGGCCATGCTGGCTTATCATTCGTATGATTGAGTCGGGCATACATGATTGCCTCGCCCTGAGATGAATTACTGTTTTCCAACCACGTAATGTGGATATTATCACGAGCATCGGTCAAGATTGCTGGCATGTAGGACGAAGGAGCGAATGGGTTCCCTTGCTGGATGCCTGCGGGCCCTTCGAAATCTGAAATCCGTGTATCGACGATCTGCTTGATCCCATAGGATGGAAGGCCGCCTTCAACACCATTCCATTCTGCAGCGCCACGAAGGCGAAGGCGTGTGTAGAGGACCTCGTAATTCACATTCTTTTCGAAGCCGTAACCACGGCCGTCCATCCATGCAATGTGAGTGTTACCCTGACTATCGATAGCAATAGCTGGATGGAAGCTGAAGGCGTCATCAAGGGTTACACGGGTGTCGTTCACAACGACGAAGTGGCCGTATCCTTGAGAATCCATTGCTGGACCAACGTCCTCAGTGTATGCATTGCTTGTGGTGGTAGTTGCTGGATCGCCCTTTTGCCACCCTGGAGAGGGGTTGTCTAGAAGCGCGTGTGGGGCAAGAACCGTCATGAAAATTTCACGAGAGTTGTTTGTTGCAAGATACACCATTGCTTCGACTAAGAGTTGCATCTGTTGACCGCCGCCTCCAGATGCTGGGAAATTGTATACTTCTCCACCTGCATCTGTATTTCGAACCGTCGAACCTGGGCAAATTCGTTGGTTAGTGTTCACCACACCATTCGGGCAATTCGCAAGATCTGACATGTGAGACTGAATCTGTGTTCCACCGCCCCAAGTGCTACCTGCCATAGGAACAGGCACAACTCCAGCTCGGACACACGCGTCGTGAGCCTCGTTGATACTTTGGGTATCATCGGATTGCTGGGCTGGGTCGCCGTTCCGCGGGCCCTCATCAGAAATTGGGATGACAATCTTGGTTGCATTAGGATTCCACTTATGGTCCGAAGCAGTAGGGGGGTTTCCAGGTACGTTACCACCTGCATCCTTCCATGAAAGGCAGGCCCAAGTTGACGAAGGGCCCCAATCCTCACCGGAAGATCCCGTTACTGAAGCTCCATTGAAAATGAAGTTCTGGAGTTTGCGAATACCGCCGGATTCGTCACCAGGGTATTGACCAAGGTGAGTTGCGCGAGGGCCTTGCGAGCCGCTCCCGCCAGTCTGGTATGCTGTCGAACAAGTGTTGCCCTGGCCTGCTGATGGGATGCCGTATCCGAGAATTGCGTAAATAGTCTCATAGACGGTAATGTTTGCATCTTCTAACATTGGCTTGATGCCACGGAAGTATCCGCCGCTGCTGAAACTACCTCCATAAAACACAGTGCAGACATCTGCCCACTCTGAATACATGGAACCTGAAGTATCGATTGGAACTACCATTTCCACCTTACCGCCACGAGTATCGTCCCAGACAACCTGCACGTAATCATCGGCGTCCACAGCAATATCAGGATGGCCTTTGTGGCCGATGACTGGTGTAAGCATAGAGTCGTCAATAGCAGTAATGCCTACTGAACCATCGAATTCAATCATTGAGTAGTAAATTTGAGGCTGGAAGTAGAACTTCTCTAGAGGGTCGAAGGAATCCTCCCAAACGATGTGAGCATTGTCTTGTGAATCGACAGCGATGGCTGGCCAATCACGATTCTGTTGGCGTTGGCTTACAATCATGTCATTGACAACAGAGATTACCGTATCATCCGCTTGACTTCCGTCACGTGGGTGAAGGTTCGGATCGAGAACGGTGTACTTGATTGCGTGTTGACTAGACTTATCTGTCCAAGTAACATGAACTCTGTCCATTGAATCGACTGCAATGTCTGGATGCCAAGCACGGTGCGTTCCAGGATTCGAAATCTGTGTCACATCGATTACGGGGTCTGCCTGTCCATCACCATCAACATCTGCTCGAGGGTCAAGCATAGTGTAGTAGAGATGTTGTGTATTTCGGCTCCAAACAAAGTGTATGTTTCCTTCACTGTCTGCCGCCATAGATACCATTCGTTCGTTCATCGGACCACCGTCGACGACGCGGACTGCTTCAGTAATTACGACCTCTGCGGCTTCGACTTCTTCGGATGGGAGAATCAGAGTCGTGCTAAGGACCATGAGAATTGTCAGGAGGATACTGTTTGTTTTTGCTCTGTAAGTCATCTTGGCACACCTACCGTTGAACACTTGGATACCGTGTCCACCACTACTTAAGCGAAACCACTTCGGGTCACGATATACTATGCCCATTCATCAACATCGAACGAAGAGCCAAAACTCAATCCGTCCTGAAACTCAACCTCTGGCGGTGTTGGGCCGCCTGAGGCCTGATTTGATTTAGTCCAATCATCCACAGGCCCTGGGTTTCCTGAGCCTTGACCATATGCAAAACGGATTTCGTGGATAACGCCTAATTTGCTAAGCCAAATCCTTCGAAGAGTGTCAAGAAAACGATGTTGATTGAGTCCATCAAACCAGATTGGGCGAGATATGTTGAACGCTTGGAGAGGGCCGGATTGAGGTGTTTCATTCTTGCCAACATGAATTGTCCAGTCAAACTGTCCCTTGATTAAGGATAGGCGTGTACTATGCAACCATTCCTCCCAACCAACTGGATCCGCTTCTGCATGAGATGTCATCTCATCTTGCTGAGCTGCATCTACTCGAGTTACTGAACCAATGATTACGAGGTTTCTTCCCTTTGGAATTACTATGTTGAACAAGTGACCATTTCTAGATGGCGGGTAACGAACATGGAGGTGTTTTTGTGCACGTGCATCAGATAGGCTCTTGCTTTGGAGGCCTTCCTCTGTAAGCCAGTGTTCGATGAGGTTGATGGCTTCCTTTGCATCCATGACCTCGCCTTCCCCTTGACCTATTTCAGGAATGCGAGTATTGTATTCACATCATCCTTTACTCTACTTCCCTCAATACTTCGTCTAAATCGTGATTGGGAGAGAGAGGTAAAGAAGTCAAAGAAGGAGTCGTATCCTCTAAGGAAAATTAAGTTCGCAATGTGAAAAAGGGGCATGAAAACGATGCTGCAAATCATTGATGCTGCAACGATTTGCCATGTGATGAGGTCTGTATAAGCCATCAAAAAAGATGCGGCCGCTGCGAATCCAAGGTATGGCCAAATCAGAACAGGAGAGAAGGTAACTGCCAAAATATGGAAGGTGCTCCGTGCATCCAATCCTTCATCAGAATTATTGCCAATATACCATGCAAGTAATGCCTGGGGTAAAGTGAATACTGCCAGAGGCGCACTCAAAAGCATGAGAGAAAGCCCCCAGATTACACCAAGCCAAGTCATTGGAGAAGGTGGGCGTACCCCTTCAGAACTGATAGATCGTGGATCGAGGGAGAACGATTTCAGACTGCTCTGAATCCGAGATGCGGGTTCCATGATTTTAGAATCAATCTCGCCTGAACGAATACGATCGCGAACGGAACGGATACCGTGTACTTCGCTTGACCAACTAACATGCGGGCTCTTTTCGGCATCCGCTTCTATGTGGGAAATCACCGACCAAGAATGGAATTCGTCCCAGTCATCTGCATCTGGAGTTAAGATATCGAGAGATTCCTTGATTCTATTTCGTAAGGTATTGACTGAATCAAAATCGGGTTCTTTCCATTTACCATCAAGAAGAGAATCTACGGCTTCATCATCTACGATATCATCGATTGGGATCTCTTGACCAAACTCAACATAACAATCTGTCCTAAACTTCCATGCCTCTCGAAAGTGGAGGCCTACTGGACGAATAGAGGGGAGGGGGCGGTTTCTTGCCTGTGCGGCGGCAGCTGCATTGAGAGCGATACGCATCGGACCGGATCTCAATGGCATCATCCTCGGTTCGATTTGGCTTGTTCCTTCCGGCATAATCACGCAACCATGCCCTCCAGATATTGTATGGGCCACTGTCAACAAACTACGATGGTTAATCTCACGAGCGAATGTTGCATCTGTTGTTCCTTCATCGATTTCGCGTTGCCTCAAAACAGGTTGAGATCCAATTGACCGAGCCCAACGACCGATAATTGGACGGGTCATCAAATCGTGGCGTCCAACCATGATGAATCGCTTTTCACATGACTGAACGATAGCCATGGGATCGACCAAACCAGCTGTATGCCAGGCGAGCGCGACCAGTCCACGATCTGGATCAATTGTGTCTGCACCACTAATCTCTCTATTTCGAAATTGGGTGAACCACGAAAGGCGGAGCATGCCTCGGAGGGCTTTCCAAGCCCACGGAATCCCTGGATGAATTCCATCATGCCTCCATCGAACTCTATCGAGCCCCCGCCGATTTAGGCGTCGAGATGAGGCTGAAGTGGCGACTTCTGGGTCATAAGCGGCTGAAGACCGTTCAATATCCAAACCACTTGGTGTAGACATAATTCAACCTCAATATTCCAAAGACTCTGCCATCTTTCGTAATTCTTCGAAGTCAGGTGTGCCACCAGGTGCTGGAGCATGTGGCCAACAGGAAAGAAGAGTTAGCCCCCCATCATCCAAAGTCCGAGGGATTACATGGATATGCACATGGGGAACTTCTTGTCCTGCAGTCGATCCGTCATGAATACCGACGAGGAAATCATCCGTTTCAAATCGCTTTGAGAGGATGTGTTGGGCTTCAATTACACCATCCAAAAGATGCCTTCTTGATTCCGCGCTCAGTTCACGTAGATGGCTTACTGGTTCAATAGGAACGACGAGAGTATGGCCTGGGCGGCGAGGGTAAATATCGAGGAATGCAACCCAATATTCACTCCGAGCAATGATGTGCGCTGGGACTTCTCCTCGGATAATCCGAGTGAACAACGTCGGTTCCGCCATCGTCCCGCGATTCTCCTTCAACGAATCAATGCGACGGGTCGGCCGAGGGTTCTTGGGCAGTGCGAGAGAGTAGGTGCCGATGTCGCTTCCAAGACGAGCCATGCAGCAGATGGGATTCACCATCTGTTGCCTCCTCTGTGATGCGCCTGATCAGGAAGGTAGTGCTCGGTGTAGGAGTTGTATATCTACACACAAACGTGTAAGAGAGCGGCTATCTAAAACTGCAGAGAACACGGTAGACCAATTTGCAAAGGACTTGATGATTCTAACTTCAGAACCCGAGCGGCACGACCATGATCCTGTACACGGCTCGTTTCTAAAGGAAGCCGTGCGATTACTCAGTGCTCACCGAGGTCACCGTCCACCCCCTACAGAAGAAGAAGTGATGAAGGCATTCGAGTTAGCAAGAAAATCATCTAGAGATTCAAACCTAAGAAAGACCGAATTAGATTCAATTGCCGAAGATGGTGATGCTTTGCATGGCGCAATCGAACTAGTTGAGGCTGGTTCAAACAAAGATTACGACACTGGACAACGAACTAGGCCATCACGACCAATCCCAACGGTAGATAGATCCGAACGATTGGGAGAAGATCGAGAACTAATGGACCGATTCCGAGCAGAAGAACAAATCAGAAGAACTGGTGAAGAGGCGTCTGAAGAAATCATTGAGGGACTCATCGATAAACGTAAGAAGAAACGAACTGAACTTGCTGATGAATTAAGTGGGCTTGATGACCTTATTGATTCGGATGGAAACTAGGAGAGGAAGAAATTGAGAGTTTTTTTCTCTATACTGATCTTCTTGATGGCGTCAGTGTCTGGTTGTATAAGTCAAGAAGCCGAAACACCCGTTATCTCTGAAGATAGTATGACTGTCGCACCGCAATTCCCAGAATTCGAGCTAAATGATCATAGAAATCTCACTTGGCAATCATCCGATTTGCCCTATCGGTACGTAGCATACTTCTCGGCTATTTGGTGCACTCATTGCAAGCCGACGCTCGGGGCCCTAGATGAGGTAATTCCAAATGGTTCTCTTCTCGTCTTCAATAAGGACGGGAGAGATGGATACAGCAACGTAAGTAAATGGCATACTGAGATGGAATCGGGTCTGAATCGTTCATTGCCACATCCATTTATTCATGCCCCAGATATTGCTTTGGAGCTCAATGTTACTCCAATACCAACAGTGTTCTTCGTCCACAATGGAGACATTATCCAACGCTGGGAAGGGTTACATGAAGATAAGGATCAGATTCGAGAAATTTGGGATTCCATGGTCTGAAAAATAGATACAATCTTGAGTCTAATTTACAGTAGAAAGTGGCTATACAATCCCATTGAAATTGATTGCAAACCATGCATACATTAGCAACCAAATCGATGGAACTATGAACGAAATAATATAGAATATTACAACAATAGGGGTGAGGGTATGATTCTCTATTCTCTGTCGAGTTATTCGAAGAAGATAAACCCCATAAATTGGTAGTAGTGGCACTAGGCACATGCTACTAAATATGAAAAAACCAAATCCAGGTAGTGTTTCATCAGAAGTACTGTAAATCATTAATACAATAATGACAAATGGAACATATCCTAAAGCAATACTGGGTATCAGCAAA
>DAYJ01000065.1:0-39780 GCA_002506875.1 Euryarchaeota archaeon UBA40
CTAAGAACAGCAGTCTCCTTGGTGACATGAAGACAACCAGCTACACGCATCCCTGCGAGAGGTTTCTCCTCTTCGGCACGCTCGCGGAGGAGGCGAAGAACTGGCATCCTTGTTCGAGCCCAATCGACACGCCTCGCGCCAGTGTCAGCTAGAGAGAGATCGGAAACTGTATACAAGTCGCTCTTGTCCATGTTGTGGCCTCCAAACTCTCGTTCATTAGTTCTCCGTCCTACATCAACAGCCTAACGGCTGCGAAATTGCCCCCAAGGGGCGACATAAACTAGGTTCGTCACTGTTGGAAATGTGACGCATACTGTTCAGCATAGGCTCTGGCCGTCTCCTCTGGATAGCCCTGAGCAATCAATTGCTGGACATAGGCCTCCTTCGGATCCATGGTCTCGACGCCACCAAAGGTGACCTCTCCCATTCCGGAATCGGTATCTGAACTGCCACGTCCACGGACAAGAAGCACCGTTGCGAATACGATGCCCAATAGAACGACAAAGACGATTGCAACAATTATCAGGAGGTTCGATTCACCACCTGATTCAGTATTCTCACCATCGGTATTGCTCTCACAACCCTCTGCATTCGGATCCGCTACACAGGGATCAGCTGTGTCTAATGGAATCAGATTAATCTGAATCTGTTGGTAAATAGGCTCGCCATCGTTACCTTCCTGAATCTTGATGTAAACCGTCTGGGACACACCTTGGCCCTCCAAGTAAAGATCCTCGATGCTGAGTGTCAGGCTGAAATCAGCACCATTCGCGAGGTTGCTAGATGAGTTGAACTTCATTGCTTGTGCTCTTGCGAATTGTTGAGTTGGTGTCAAATTCAGATCGCTTCCTGAGAGTGCCACATAAATCGACAAATCACCCTCTTCGACACCACCTGTCACACTACCGTTAATCCATACGAAGGCACCAGATTGCGTATCTCCTGCCGTCGGACTCGTGATAGATACCTCAGCCGCAGCATCACCAAAGCTATCGGGTACAACTTGGAAGAACATTCGATACTTCTCAGAGTCCTTGTTTGCTCGGTCCTGAACAGTCAGGTCAATTCTAATCGGAGTGCCGTTATTCTGGCCGCTTGGGTTAACGGTCACATTCTTGAACGCATACGAGAAGGAATCCGTTCCACGGATGTACTCGTGATATGGTGAGCCAGGTAACTGGTTGTAGTAACGGTCAGAGTATACTCGCCACTCATACTCAGTGATACCTTTTGTCCCATCAGTAGAATCGTTGTCTTCACTCAGGGATGCATCGAAGTATACTCGACGCTCACACGGATCTGTTTCATCACCAGGGCAACGGATCTCATAGAACATCCACTGTTCTCCATTGACTTCGTAAGTATCCAAAGGAGTGATGTATGCATCTGTATCAAGCCTGTCAACAACCGAGAAGTGAGCAAGAGGTCGATCCTCGTCTGCCTGAATATCGTTGGTAACAAGTTCGATGCTCGCCTTGCGGACATGACCTGCTGAATCATGGAGGAATATTGTCACAATCCACGAGGCATCCGTCTTACAATTCGTTGATGACGATGTGTCTAGGACACAGAAAGATGCAGTGTGTGAATCATCAGGGGTATGATCAAACTGGCCAGCAGGTAGAACTCCACCGTCCCATTTTGTTACATCGAAAGCATCCCCTGAACGAATCTCCCAGTTCGCATCAAGACCAGATACGGTCGATTCAAAGGAGAAGTCAAGCTCTGCTGATGACTTCAGATACATTCGCTGATAGTTTCCGTTAACTGTATCCCAATCAGGCGCTTCACCATTAATCAGTAAATCCCAATCATCTCCACCAGCAATTCCAAACCCAGATGGGTAAGGCATCATCTGATATGAAAGCAAATTACTCAGGATTGGGAAAGTGGTATCACCAAACTTGTTGGTAACTGCCTCATTCTCGACGTCAATAGTGGTGACAATCAGACCTCCTGATCCATATCCACAGGTTGCCAAGAGGGACATAGACGACTCAGGTCCCTGGATTATGTTGTGGAAAGATGTATCAAAACCAGTTCGTGGATTCGTAATTGGACCTCCACAAATGTATGGCATCTGATCGTTACCCGTCTGTCCGGTGTTGATTACAGCGTTTGAGACATAATTTCCGCTGTTAACACCAACAAATGAAGATGGAACAATGTCCTCCATCATATTGTGATATGGATCGAGAATCGTCATGTCATTGTATGTGACCTGAGGGTTAGTCGTTGTGTCACGATCCTGAACCTCAATTCCGAAAGGCAACTTGTTGTTGAGGTAAGCATTGTGCGGAGAATCAGCATACGGACCGAGATGCATCTGCACAGTGCCGCCACCATTCATGTAACTCGTCAAGACCGTAGTTGGTGAAGGATTACCTGCAACACCCAGTGCGAGGCGACTGTAGTAATTCCCGTTCAGAACGTTATTTTCAGTCTGCCACGGGAGTAGGACCTTGTTATACTTCAGTGGATCAATCCAGTCCGAGTTCACATAGGTAGCCCAGTCGTCCGGCTTGAACTGAGTGTAAGTCATACCCATTGCTTCAAGATCCTCACGGACCGTCTTCAATCGATCCTGGTCAGTAGGTGCAGAGAGGATTGCGACATCGATGTTATCCTCAAAGAGGATATTGAAGTAATGCGTATTTCCAGAAGGAGTGCCGTCAGCAAGTTCTGCAAAGAACGAGAGGTTGTAGACAGTTCCATCTTGCCAACCATTGAATGGAGCAATCCACGAGACATTCGTTCTTTCATGAGGAGTCAGGCTAATCAGTCCAGATTCAGAGTTGAATGGAGAACCAGTGACAGGAGTGTTAGTCGAGGTGTCGACAATGGACATCTTGATGTTATAATCGCCAGCCAGTACACCATTATCTAGGCTGAGGCTGAAATCGTGGTTCTTAGCATCATCAATTGGGTAACTGCATGGGATAATCTGCTCGACGCAAGATAGGACATCTGGCGGCCGGAGAAGAACATCAACAGAAGCTACATCAAACACAATTCGAGTGAGGTTATTCGATAGGAGGAGTTCCTGAGCACCATACCAATCGGTCCCCTGAGTTGTATTATCGAAGACACTGATCGCATCAATCCTGTAAATTCCCTGAGTGAAAGCGTGACTGCCTACCGTCACGACGCGATCCTCCTGAGAATCAAGTCCTGTTACAGTAGTGGAGTATGTTTGATCTGGCACAAAGGTAAACTCAGTCACGCTGATATTGTCTAATCCAAACCCTGCGAGACCGTTAGCACCAGTCGCACCATTAGAATCAGACTGGAACCGCCACGTAAAGTCGACCTCAAAACCACTCATTGACAGGCATTCAGTGCGCCACAAATTCGAGTTTGTATTGGTAGTATTCAGTAGGTAGACGTGAGTGAGATCCAACGTTACGGACTTCTTGAGTCCCTCGGAATCGAACCATACTCGATAATTACCATCGTCTGGGCGATCGCCGAAAGTTTCGACTTCATCGAGGTAGCCATCATTATCGATATCCTCACAGGTCTGATTATTCAGGACGCCATTCTCGTTGATATCGTTCCAAGAGCCGTATACTACACCCTTGTAAGTGGTACTTCCTGAGCGCCAGGATGTTTCAAGTCCGGTCTCAGCAGTCCAACCAACGACATTTCCGTTTGAATCCTCGAGGACCTCCATCTCAGCAAAGTAGTCGAAATTGAGGTATGCAAAGTCACCCTGCATATTCGTTAGATCGATAGTAGCGAGATTCATCGTCTCGTTCCAGTCCTGGCCGTATCCATCGTCGGGGCCGCCGAACCAATAGGCTGCACCTTCGAAGACCGGGCGATTCTGTGGAACAAGAGAGTTTTGCACATTAGCTGCAGTATCATCAATGACTACTCCGAAGTTATCTCCGTCATCACCGAACTGGAAACCACCAGAACCTGCCTCGAAGTCCTCAGTCAGAAGCTCAGAACTCTGGGCGGTGTAGACATTGGCGACTACATCGAAGTCCGTCACGGTATTCCCGCGGTTGACGACTTCCACATCGATTGGATAGGTATCAGCAGCGTACAGAGCACCCTTCTGGAGTGAAGTGATTTCACTCGTTGCGGGGTCATACAAATTCTCAACAAGAGTACTGAATTTCGCATCGTCGTTCGTTATGTCACCGTTAGTGATACCTGTTGTGGAAGAGATCAAGGTCTCAATCAAGTAAGTAGTCCCGTTAACGAAGTTCGCTTGGAGGGTAACCACTTCCTCATCGCCTGGAGCGAAGTTGTTGAGAGTTAGTGTTTGAGATGCGACCTGAGGACTAGCACCGAATGAAGAAACAGTCTTGCGAATCGATAGGTTGTCGAAGGCAAAGCCGTCCCATTGGGTCTGATTTGTCTCATCACTAGTTCCCACGGAACCGTCGAAACCAGAACGGAAGCGGAAGCGAATATCAATCACTTCACCAGCCCACTGAGTTAGGTCAATCGCATCGTCTCCGGTGAGATTCAACCAGTTGTATATGGTGCCCGAGTAGTACAGATTATTGTTCACTGCGCGCTCAGGAGCATAGCCATTCTGAATGTATAGAACACGATCATTATCGTGGCCACCAAAGTAGTTGACACTTGCCCACCCATCTGCCTCGGACCACACATCGATTGTGCAGGAATCATCGTAGAGTACACGGTTAGCAATACCGGTACTGCTGTAATAGACCATCGAGTAACCAACTGCGCATAGCATGTCGATGTCCATAGCAGCTGTATCGGAGTTCCTAAGATCGATGTTCTCGACTATGAACGCCTCATCCATGTTGTTGTAGTAACCCGTCTCTAAGGAGCCACCATCGGAAGAGTTTGCTGCACGGAGACCCGCCCACATGAAGCCAGTAGGGTTGTCGTGAGCCTCAAACCGCGTATCCGCCTTGTTCGAAGTATTGGATGCCTGCTCAACATGCCAAGAACTTCCAGAGCCCCACTCACCAGAATAGGAGGTCGCATCCAGATTACATCCTGAACAGTTAGACGAATCCACATTTCCATCGAAGTCGTTGGCATAGACAATTGTGTCAGTTCCAGAGAGGATATCGCGAACCTTTACCTCGACATCAGCTGAACCACTGACCGTTTCAAGACCAGTATTACGAACTGTGACATTCACATTTCGGGTTCCAGCCCCAATTTGACCGCTCTGAGTGAATGGATTGTATGCTGCTGGCGAAACTGAAAGACCAGTCACACCAAGATCTTGGTTATCGAGTTGTACGATTGTAATAGAGTCCACACTTCCAGCCCATCCCTTGGAATCAATCCATAGGGAACCATCAACGAAACTGAATGTATAATCTCGCTGACCAACTGCGATGTCGAGAGCACTACCTGAACCACCGGTTAACTGTGACACAATCGCCATCGTTGGACGACGTCCGACATCGAAGGACTGAGGATTCTCCCACCCTCCTGCGCCATCCGAAAGAATAATCTGAACCGTATTCTGGTCCTGCAGATTGTCTGTTGAGAGAATTGTGCTGTTACCCAATGCGGTGGAGGTAACTGTCGTGACAGTCAGCATACTTGGCACAACCAAGTCCATATGACCGTCTTGATTGATGTCTTCGAGACTTACATCTGAACCTACAAAATCACCAATGTAGGCAAGATTACCCGTAGCCCAGGTAGTCCCACCACCTGTGGCGTAGGTAATGTTCTGATTCCAACCATCAGTCATAGCAACCATGTCAATGACTCCGTCACTATCACTATCCGCAACATCGATTTGACCGTCATTGTCGGTACCCATTGCGAACTTGTGAACATTGTTTGGAGCCGTGTTAGGATTGTAAAACTGATTTGTTGTGCAATCGTATTCGATAATCGTCACATTGTCCCAATTCCCTGGATCGAAACCGGACTGAGGGCCGTTGTAAGGAGGAGAGGTCATGAGCCAAGCATCCATATCGTCGCAGTCGCCGAGACCTCCTCCGATACCTCCACCTGCAACAGTCTCACCATAAGATCCCAAAGTGAAATCATAGTAGTAAGCGCCCGATGTGCCACCAAGTGGCATCGTAGTTGTGGCCTGATTGTTGACTTGTGTTGGGTCAGGGCCACGGAAAATGGCCAACTGCATATTCACGATGCTGACATCAAGGAACACGCCAACGATATCATCTGCACCGTCACCGTCTACATCTGCAACCTCGATTCCGATTATGTATGGAGACACTGTGATTGGACTAGATGCAGTCCATCCTCCAGCACAATCGCCGTATAGGACCGTGATGTTACCCATAACGGTAGCTCCACTAACAGTCCGGATATTCCCTTGGAAGTAAACGATGTCAGGGTTCCCATCATCATCTATGTCCCCTATATCCACTTCACTGGAATCTGCAATATCGGTAAATCCTGCACGACGAGAATTGTTGTTATTTGTCCAAACATCCTGCCGATCCGAAAAGTCCCCATTTTCATTGTAGAGGATTGTGAGGAAGTTGCCCATTTCCGAACCAGTGACGAGATCATTGTCGCCATCACAATCAAGATCACCTGCAGCAATTGTTGTTGGATTCTTCGTTGTATGATATGTCTTTTCGTGAGACGCAATAGCAGTTGGAGCCAATCCGATGAGAAGAGAGGTCAACATCAAACTCGTAAGGAAGAAAGAGAGACGTCGCCTCCTGTTGAAATCATTCGTGGCATTCGCTAGGGACATCATGAACGTCTGAGTTAACCGACTCTTATTGAGGGTTATGGGGTCGTGCTCTGAATCATGTTTCCCTAAAGCGTAGCGTGAGTGACATCTCGAGGTTTATTCTCGCTCAAGCCAATATGGAAAGGGGACATAAGAATCAGAACCATTCGAACCGAACATGCGTTCTAATCTGCCAACTCGCCATAGACGCCGCAACCATTTACCGAAATCCTCCACCCCCATGGAGAATCGATTTCCAAGATGAGCGTAGAGCATAGTTTCTGGAATCGCAGTCATACCGTGAACCTGCACTAAGAAACCCATGAAAGCTTGGAGGATTTTCTCTTCAAGAGCACGCTCTGTACCCGCATCCTCAAGAGGTTCAAAGGGGCCCATTGCGTCAATTTCACCCTGTATCTCATCGAAATCAAGATCAGGTGCAGATGCTATACTCATCTCCTCAAAATCACGATGAATGTCCAAAGCCCCGATTTCCCGTATTGAAGCTGGAATCTTACTCGGATCAGGCTCCGGACCAGGACGGATTGAAATTGATTCTTGATCTTCATTCGACCTTTTTGGGGCCCCTTTGGAAGAACGACTAGAGGGGCGAGGCCCCACAGATCCGAACACAGGAGATAGGAATCCTGGGCCGTTACCCGAGATTCCGAGTTCGTCACGGATTTTTTCGACCCAATTCACATCACCTTGGATGAGGATATCGATGTCCTCCTCCTGATTCCGATACCTGAATCGAACGGGACCGGTCATGGCCATGGAACTCACTGCTTGAATCCCGGTTCTTCAACCAATCGAACAGTAACTGCACTGTCTACGGATTAGAGAATAGTCATGCCACACAGAATCAAAACCTGAGGCTGACTCGTCAGCCTATGGACACACACGACAGGGATGCACTCATCCAGCATATCCTCATGTCGGAAGCAGAAGCGCAAGCACGACTCCACAACGGGATGAACCCGCACGAGATACGCCAATCACTCGGCCCCTTCACAAGCAAAGATGCAGGTGGCTCGAAACGTGTGAAAGATGCAATCGACGCCTACTTACGATCTGCAGTGAGAACCGATCTGCCCGAATTCATGCGGGCATTCTGGGGAGGGTCACAACCCGCATCTGTAATCGGATCCCTTCTGGCAGATATACGAAACACAACTATGCATTCCTTCGCAGTATCGCCTGCTGCAACTATCATCGAACGAGAGATGATTCGGGGAATTGCAGATCGAATAGGCTTCAATGCTAATGGGGTATTTACTACGGGCGGTTCAAACAGTAATGAACTCGGTCTTGTATGTGCTCGTGAGAACCTGATTCCGGGGTCCTATAGAACAGGTATTCAGGGCTATAGGCTGTGTGTGCTGACCTCAGATGAAGCGCATTACTCCGTGGATTCGGCTATGAACAGGATGGGGATTGGCATGGATTCCATCATACGCGTCCCAACAAAGGATGGAGTCATGCAACCTTCTGACCTCATCAAAGCGATTCATCATGTGAAAGAAGAAGGCATGGAACCATTGGCCATCGTTTCGACTGCTGGCAGCACCGTACGGGGAGCATTCGAAGACCTCGATGCAATTGCAGACATTGCAGAAAAATACGATATTTGGCACCACGTAGATGCAGCATGGGGAGGTTCAGTCCTCTTTTCAGAGCGGTATCGTAGCATGCTGAATGGCATAGAGAGAGCTGATTCGGTGACATTTGACGCCCATAAGATGCTTGGCGCTTCCATGGTTTGCTCCATGTTTCTACTTCGTGATGGGCGTGTTCTTGAAAATGCAATGGCCCACACAGAAAAGGGAGACTATCTGTTCGACGACCCCGTGAGTAGCCAGAGCCTCGGGCGCATCTCACCACAATGTGGACGGCGTGCAGATGCCCTCAAACTTTGGCTGACTTGGTTGGACATCGGTAGCGACGGATTCGGCGAGATAGTTGATTCATGCATGGATGTTGCAGAACACTTAGCGGGCCTTGTAGAAAAAACGGATGAAGTGGAACTAATATCGCATCAATTCACTAATGTGTGTATCCGATTCACACCTAGAGAAAACGAAACTCCAGAAGAAGGTGATACACGGGTAAGGAAGGCAAGGGACCTGCTTGAACAAGATGGAACTGCAATGGTCATCGATGCACGATTAGATGGACGGCTTGTGATTCGTTTCGCTGCAGCACAACCATCCATCGATAAGGAGGCAGTCACTCGTTTTCTTGAGAATCTAATTGAAGCCGATCAAGTATGATTGTATCACTCTGATTCAAAGTCACCATATCTGCCCTTAATTTGAGGAGTTCTATCAGACAGTATATTCTCTCGCTCTTCTAATGCGTTTCTTAGTACAAGACCATGGTAGACCTTGATACTGCGAGTACGGACGAGCTCGTTTACCTCCATTTCAAGGTCAAACAAACGCTCCAAGTCGTTCTCAAGCTCAATCATGGTAAGGATTGTGTTATACTTCCTTCGACGCACAACAAAGAGGAACACATAGATTGGAATCAAGGCAATGGGAATAACCAACTCGCCTGTCAAGACCGAAATGAACCAACTCAGTGAAATTTCGATTTCTCCTTCGTCATATTCGTTATCGAATGATAGCCCTCCATGGTAGATGAAACCAGTTTGTATCCCAAAGTATTGGTTTAGAGGAGTCATGTCTCGATCCTCATGATTGCTCCCACGATCGATTTCAACTTCATCAGGCCAACCATCGTTGTCGTTGTCATCATCTAAGACGTCTGGAATTGTGTCGAAATCACGGTCCTCCGGAGTTGAAGACGCATCGAATGGATCGAAAAGGAAACGACCAGTAGATGCTGCACGTTCCATCTCATTCCGGATCCCATCTCCATCAGCATCATCATCATACAGGTCCGGAACATGGTCTCTATCAATATCGGAACATCCCTTCAAAATGACCCTTGAAGTCCCACTTTTGAAAGGACAATCGTCAGAGTCAGAAAGAGACGGCTGATTAGGGAATCCATCATTGTCAGTATCCGACCAGGCATCCTCACGCTCGGGGAAAGCATCCGCTCCCAAAGGGGCTGTCCAATTTTCATCAGGGTCTGACCAACCATCCTCATCAGTGTCCATACACCCTAAACGGTCTAGTGTGGAGTTACCGAAGGTTTCTGGACAAGCATCCTGATCATCAGGCACACCATCTTCATCCAAATCTCCAACCTCGGATGAAGCAACTGGGATTAGCAAGAGGATTACAATAAGCGGAACTAGATGATACAAAGGGGACCGCATGTATAGCCCATCTCTTCGTTGATTTTGAAATGAACGGCAGAGGCATATTATTCCACATCATTCATAATCAATCATATTCGCCAAATCTACATGGCACGAATAGCCACCTTCTTGTTGACCTTACTAATTGCACTTACTCCCCTAACTGGTTGCACATCGGAATCGGAAGATGTAATTGCACTTCCTGAATACAACCTACTTGACCACACTAACTCCACCGTCGAAAAAGAGGATTACCTCGGAGCACCATATGTTATCCTCTTCAGTGCGCAATGGTGTGGAACGCCTTGTCACAACAATATGCACAACCTCAACACTTCAGTACCCGGAATCGAGGTTGTTGTTGTCTCCACTGAGTATGATTATGCACCACAGGGAGTGAGTATGGTCGAGTGGATTGATATTGTAAATGAGTTCGACGATGATGGCGACGATATTGGCCAAACACTTGAGTACACGTTCACTCGTGTAATTGAAGGAGATGATTTTGCAGAACAGATGGATGTCTTTGCACCTGGAACTGTAATATTCGTCAATTCAGTTGGTGAAGAAATTCAGAGACATGAGGGCTCCTTCGGACCTGCAGGTGATGAGGACACACTTGCTCTGATTCAGGAATATTGGAATCAAATCGTTGAATAAATCAAGTCAATGCAAGATTTCGCAGAACCGTCTGAAGAATCCCACCATTACGATAGTATTCCACCTCGACCGGAGTGTCGAGACGAACAATCGTATCGAATTCTACAGTTGATCCATCAGCGCGATGGGCTGTGACACTAAGCTTGCTCAAAGGTATGAGGTCTGCACTTGCAGGGATATCAAAGACCTCTGTGCCATCTAGGCCGATACTTTCTGCATCTTGACCATCCATGAAGGTGAGAGGGAGAACCCCCATCCCAACGAGATTACTGCGATGTATGCGCTCAAAAGAAGTTGCAAGGACTGCCTTCACACCAAGTAGTAGCGTCCCCTTGGCAGCCCAGTCACGACTGCTTCCAGTACCATATTGTGAACCTGCAAGAACAACTAGAGGGATTCCATCATCCTGGTACTTCATACTCGCATCAAAGACCGAAGTAACTTCACCAGATGGGAAATGAGTGGTGTAACCTCCCTCTGTATCAGGGGCAATCTGGTTACGTATGCGGACATTCGCGAAGGTACCTCGCATCATAACTTCGTGATTACCACGACGGCTACCAAAGGAATTGAAGTCACGAGGTTTGACGCCTTCCGATACAAGATACTGACCTGCTGGGCCAGTATGGGGGAAGGCACCTGCAGGGCTAATATGATCAGTGGTTACAGAATCGCCAAGTTTTAGCAATACATGAGCACCTTGAATAGGCTGAATTGGCGCGGGTTCAGGTTCTATGCCTTCAAAGAATGAAGGAAGGCGGACGTAAGTTGACTCGGCGGCCCAAGGGTAGAGTGGAGACGGTCGGCTCTCAACAGAATCCCAACGAGGCTCCTGCATGACATCGGCATACCGCTCACGGAACATCTCGGGAGATATAGACGAGGCTACAACTTCCTGCACCTCCATGTCAGATGGCCAAATGTCAGCGAGCATAACGGGTTTACCTGAGGGGTCTATGCCTAGCGCATCAACCTCGAAATCCACATCTAGCGTTCCTGCGAGCGCGTATGCGACAACAAGGGGAGGAGATGCGAGATAGTTCGCCTTCACCTTCTGGTGAACCCTTCCCTCGAAATTCCGGTTCCCAGATATGACTGAACCAACAATGAGGTCGCCAGTATCGATCCCTTGCTCGATATGATCATCCAATGGGCCTGAATTCCCAATACAAGTCGTGCACCCATACCCAACCACATTAAATCCAAGTTCTGCAAGATCATCTGTCAGACCTGCGGCGTCGTAATACTCTGTAACAACACGACTTCCAGGTGCTAGGCTAGGCTTTACCCATGGCTTGATTGACAGACCCCGAGCACGCGCATTTCGCGCAAGAAGTCCTGCCGCTAGCATGACGCTAGGGTTAGAAGTGTTCGTGCATGAGGTGATCGCAGCTATCACGACATCTCCGTGACCTAGGTCAAACGATGTACCAGATGGTGCAGATACCCTGACTGTGTCCTGATTCTTTGATGCATCTACACCATGACCTTGATGCCCCAGGGGAGCATTAAGGCTCTCATGCCAGTGTGCTTTCATCGCTGAAAGATCAACACGATCTTGCGGGCGCTTGGGACCGGCGAGAGCAGGTTCAACATCCTCTAAATTGAGAGTAATCGACGAAGTATAGGCAGGAGTGGTGGTTTCAGGAGTCCAGAACATGCCTTGAGCCATCATGTAACGCTTGACATCCACGATATGAGTTTCATCACGACCACTTAACCGCATGTAGTCGAGAGTGACCTCATCAACAGGGAAGAATCCGCAGGTTGCACCATACTCAGGCGCCATGTTAGCAATTGTTGCACGGTCAGGTAAAGAGAGGTTAGAAAGGCCCATTCCATGGAACTCCACGAACTTTCCAACAACACCATGTTCGCGTAACATCTCAACGATGCGCAGTGTCATATCGGTGGCTGTAACTCCTGCTCGAAGGGTTCCTGTCAACTCAAAACCAACAACCTCTGGTAATAGCATGTAAATCGGTTGACCAAGCATCACAGCTTCAGCCTCAATACCTCCCACACCCCAACCAAGAACGCCTAGACCATTGATCATCGTTGTATGACTATCCGTTCCAACTAGCGAATCCATCAACCAAACACCTCTTTCCTCACGAGCGACACTTGCAATCCATTCGAGATTCACCTGATGGACAATACCACGGCCAGGAGGCACTGCACGGAAGTTGTCCAACGATTGCTGGCCCCACTTCAGGAACTGATAGCGTTCCATGTTCCGTTGATATTCGATCTCTAGGTTACGCTCACGCGCATCCGGAAATAGGCCCGAGACATCGACCTGAACGCTATGATCAATCACAAGATCTACCGGGACCTGCGGATTTACCTTCACAGGATCCCCTCCCAGTTCGACCATCGCATCACGCAAAGCAGCGATATCAACAACTGCAGGTACACCAGTAAAATCCTGCAGAATTACCCGACTGGGCATGAATGGAATCTCTGCTGGCGATTGTGTAGGCGACCAAGCTGCGATTCGTTTGACATCTTCCTTCGTCACGAGGAAACCATCGCACTTCCTGAGAGCGGCTTCAAGTAAAATTCGAATGCTGTAAGGGAGGTTTTCGAGATTATCAACCACCCCAGATTCCTCAAGAGCAGAGAGAGCAGCATAGGTTGCAGCAGCCCCTGAAGAGGTCTCAAATTCCCGCAAGGCCACGAAAGGATGTTCGTCAGACATGGGCTTCACCGTGACAATGCACCGAACAGTTGCCCATCAATCTGACCCATCGAATATGAGATGGAATCACGAGATGGTCACTGACTCAAGGCGGACGTCATAAACAGGCCGATCGTTACTGCCAGTGTCAACTGAAGAAATCGCTGTAACAAAGGAGCATCCAGAGGTAACGGTCCCGAAAACCGTATGCACCCCATCGAGGTGAGTCGGATTGCTATCCTCTGGAATCACGAAGAATTGACTTCCTCCAGTGTTAGGGCTAGAGGTCTTCGCCATGGAGAGGGTGCATGGATCGTGCACGCGACCGTTATTTGCTTCATCAGGAATTGTGTATGCATCTTCAGAAGAACAAGCCGACGCGCTTGGTTGCCCATTGCAATAACCGTAGAATTCAGCAGCATGGCCGCCAGTCCCATCCATGTTCGTAAAATCGCCACCCTGAATCATGAAGTTGTCAATGATTCGATGGAAAATCGTGTTATCATAATCTCCATTCTGTGCTAACTTCACGAAATTATCCACATGAACTGGTGCATCAGCAGAGTGTAAATCAATCATTACAGCAACCGTCACACGGTCTGATTCAGACATCCCTGCTGGAACATAAGATATGCTCAATTGAGCGGTGTTCCCAACAGAAATTGGATTTGAGTCATCGTCATCTGAAGCGAATATATCGCTGAGATCGAGACCACCATCGACATAACGGAGCGAGACAAGTAACAGCATACCAACTGCGAATAGTGCAAAGACGCCATAGACAGTTGGAGAACCATCATCGTAAAGACGGAAGGAACCCATGCCAATGCCCCTCTCATCCATATCTGCACGCACCTTATTCATCTGGCGACGTACGTCCTTGCCCGCACCCTTGTCCAGAGCCTTCTCGTAGTGCTTGATTGACTTCCGGTAATCCTTCGGGCGGGTTGACTCGCCTGCAATCTTAGCTTCGGCGTCCGCAACAATTGTCCAGGTACGGTGATCGTCAGCATCTTTTCCATGCGTATCCCAAGCACCTCTCATCGTTTTGAGAGCATCCTCAGGGTCCCCTCGCTCGGTCTGTGACCGAGCCTCATCCCATGCATCCTTGAGTGCCTGTGGCGTTGGCATCACCCCTTCCGATGAACAAGTCATTCAAAACGGCAACGGATGAAGGTACATCCTCTTCAGGGCGAAAAAAAAGCATACTTCTGTCCGAAAACCTAAGTCATGCGCTCCATCCCCACGGGGCATCGCGCGGTGGTCATGAACAGGCTGTTACAATAGGCCAACGACGAGGGGGACGAGTATTAATGGAGAAAGTCATCAATGATTTCACGATTAATATCGCTACAGCGAATGGAACTGGTTCCCAATCTGCTAATCTAATCTTATTGGAGTCCCTCTTTGACATGGGAGTCCCAGTTAGTGGAAAGAATCTCTTCCCCTCCAACATCTCCGGGCTACCCACATGGTACATACTCAGATTATCTGAAAATGGATATCAGGCGCCAGGGGATAGGGCGCATATCCAAATTATGGTTAATCCAGACACTTGGGATGACGATCTAGAATCGTTGGAACCTGGATCTGTGGTCATTTGGAATAGTAATACAAAAAACAAAACTGTTGACCGGGAAGATGTTTTTTCATATCCTATACCAATGACAAAATTGGCTAGAGGTATCAATTCCAAGCTAGCTAAGCTGGTTACAAACATCATCTATGTTGGCGCACTTGCAGAGATATTAGGAATAGATCAGGACTGTCTGAATCTTGCTGTGAATAAACAATTCAAGGGTAAAGAAAGTGCAATTAATCTCAATATCCAAGCCATACTATCTGGCAGGGAATACTTTCGAGAAAACCTGGAAAAGATAGATCCATATTCCGTAGCCAAGCGAGATATTACTCAATCTAAGTTCTTCATTGAAGGGAATGAGGCAGTTGCCTTAGGATGCATCTATGGAGGTTGCCAGATGTTGGCATGGTATCCCATCACACCTTCTTCATCAATAGCTGAAGGCATCATTGCATACATCCCAAAACTGAGAACCGATGAAAATGGAAAGGCCAATCTTGCAGTGATACAAGCTGAAGATGAACTCGCTGCAGCGGGTATGGTCCTAGGTGCTGGTTGGGCTGGAGGAAGAGGTATGACTGCAACATCGGGGCCAGGAATATCTCTAATGCAGGAATTCATCGGACTCGCTTACTTCGCTGAGATACCGTCTGTTTTCTGGGATGTAAATCGTGTTGGACCATCAACAGGACTCCCTACCCGAACTCAACAATCTGACATAGCAATGCTGTACGAAGGAAGTCATGGGGACACACAACACATTGTACTGATTCCTGGGACTATCGAAGAGTGTTTTGAATTCGGTTGGTACGCATTCGATTGTACGGAGAGATTCCAGACGCCTGTATTCGGACTCAGTGATTTGGATTTAGGAATGAACAAATGGGCCTGTGCTGGATTTGAGTATCCCTCCATCGATATGGATAGAGGCAAGGTAGTGCGTGAAAGAGAGGTCTTTGAAGCGTTCGAAACTTTTGGAAGATATCTGGATATAGATGGAGACGGGATCCCTTACAGAACACTCCCTGGATCCGGCATGGACCCAATTCTCTACAGAGGAACTGGACACAATCCTATGGGAGTTTACTCCGAGAAACCTGATGATTATCATGATTTAATGAATCGCTTGAAGAAGAAAATCGATAATTCAAGAGATAAGTTACCCGCGCCGATACTCAGAGAAGGAGAAGATGCTGAAATTGGAATCTTGTATCTTGGAAGCATGGAGAACTCCATACAAGAAATCGACGACATACTCCTTGATTTTGGACATAATGTCCACCAATGTAGAATCAGAGCATTACCATATCATCCTGAAGTAGAGAGTTTCATTCGGCGACATAAGGCAACGATTGTGCTAGAAATAAATCGTGATGGACAACTCCATGGAATCCTGAGAAAGGAACTTCCTGATGATCTAGTGACCAAAGTACATTCAGTGGCTTACAGCGATGGATTACCGCCTCGTGCTAGGATTTATGCTACACTTATCGATAAGAAATTGAAGGAGGTGATGCAATGAGTATGCGTCGAGAACGCGCTGTGAAACTGAATGTAATCAACGAACCAAAGGACAGTTACACTGGAGGGCCTTCCTCGTTATGCCCAGGTTGTGGCCACGATTTGATATCTGGCATGATTATCAATGCAGCTTGGGAGAACGGTGTTGAACCTCATCGAATCGCGAAAATGTCGGGTATAGGTTGCTCATCCAAAACCCCTGCATATTACCTGGGGCAATCACATGGATTCAACACCGTCCATGGCCGTATGCCATCAGTCACTACAGGTGCATATGCAATCAACAAGGACCTACTATACCTAGGAGTTTCAGGAGACGGCGATTCTGCTTCGATTGGAATCGGTCAATTGATCCATGCGATTAGAAGGAATATGGATATGGTCTACATCATCGAAAATAATGGAGTATATGGTCTGACAAAGGGTCAGTACTCTGCAACAGCGGATGTTGGTTCAAAGAAGCGAAAAGGGCCTTCAAATGAACTACAACCGATTGACTTGTGTGCACTAGCGATTAACCTAGGTTGCACCTTCGTTGCACGTTCATTCTCAGGTTCTAGAAAACAATTGACGTCACTATTGCGCGCTGCAATGTCTCACAAAGGATTTGCGTTGCTGGATGTCATTTCACCCTGTGTCACATTCAACAATAATGATGAATCTATGAAGTCATTTAGTTATGTCAAGGAGAATGAAATGACCCTGCATATGGCCGATTATATACCTCATTTCAACCCCATTGAGGAAGTTGATGTCCCAGAAGGTCATTATCGCGATATTGAACTCCACGATGGTTCGACCATACGTCTAGAAACGATATCTGAAGAACATGATCCTTCGGACGCCGTAGCTGCATTGACCGCATTACATGAAGCCGATAAGGGTGCAAAACATGTAACTGGGCTGCTATATTTTGACCCAACAAAACCTTCACTAGCAGAAGACCTGGATTTAGTCGAAAAGCCATTACTTGATTTAGAGGACTCTGAACTAAGGCCAAGTAAGGAATCACTAGATGCCCTAAATTCAGAATTTCTCTCCTAACGTTGCTATGATATACGTGAAAAATCTAGCCTAGTTTACACAGCCCCTTAGTGTAGTGGTCCATCATACGAGACTCTGGATCTCGTGACCCTGGTTCGAATCCGGGAGGGGCTACTTTTCTCACTAAACCGGCGACTACCACTAGGGAAGAAATCGCATCATAAACTGCGATGTCCAAGATACCATCAAGACAATCATGAATGATCCGAGCGCGATTCTACCCCATCGCTTCTTCTCACGTTTAGGGGGGAACGGGTTGATGCCCATCTCCATCGCCTCGGCCATCAGAGCGAGGTCTTCCTCAATCGTCTGGGGCTCCTTAAACGGCACATGATGAAATTCAAGATAATGTGTATCAAGAATTTGGATAAGATTGAGGAGAAAAGCAGACACTCATACACTGCTTAACTTTCGGAAGGTTATGACTCGAGGGGTCATTCTGATCAATGTTGGTACACCAGATGAACCAACCACCGCTTCAGTCCGTCGATATCTCAAGGAATTCCTTCTTGATCCTGATGTAATTGACATTCCTGCTCCGCTTCGACATATGCTAGTTCGAGGAATCATCCTTAATCTTCGACCCAAAAAGGTCGCACCCCGATACGCCTCAATATGGATGGAAGAGGGGTCACCACTCAGAGTATATACACAGAGGATTTGCCAAGCTCTGAACACAGAAATCAAGGATATCGAGTTTGAAGTTGGAATGAGATATGGAAACCCTTCAATCCGAGATGCTCTTGAACGATTAAGGAGTAAAGGAATTACTGAACTCCTAATTGCCCCTCTCTACCCACATCATGCGCAATCAACTACTGAAACCTCATTGAAACGTACCTATCTTGAACTAAAACAAATGGGTTGGAAGCCTAAATGTCATGAACTGGGTGATTTTCCCGTAAATCCGAGTTTTATTGATCCTCTCGTAAATTCAATTCGACCACATATGGATGAGAATAGTCACCTTTTATTCTCATATCATGGGCTCCCTCTTTCTCATATTCGACGCGTGGACAAGAGTGGAAAACATTGTCTTTCTGATGGATGTTGTAATAGCTCAGTGGACGTAAATCGGAAATGCTACGCACACCAATGCATGATGACCACGGTTGCAGTCGCTAATTCCCTAGGCCTCCAAAATGAACGATGGTCTCACAGCTACCAGAGTCGATTGGGACCTACTAAATGGCTTAGTCCATCGACCACTGGAACTGTTGAAAAATTAGCCAAAAGTGGTATCAAAAATCTAGTGATTGTCTCCCCTGCATTTGTCGCCGACGGATTAGAAACTTTGGAAGAACTAGAGATCGAAATCAAAGATGAATTTATCGAAGCCGGTGGAAAAAGTGTGCGTGTTGTTCCATGTCTCAACGACAGAAGTGACTGGATTACCGGACTAAGTGGTTTGATTGCAAAATCATTCGCAAGAACACAACTTCCGCAAATATCTGAATGAGTTGATTCCTAGAATCCTATGCTTCTTCAAATCCTGGAATCCTGAGAATAAACAGGGTCCCGATAACTGCCAAAATCAAGGTAGTGTACTTCGATACCATTGGTGCTGAATCCGGAATCGCAACCAATACCGCAAACAGTACAAAAGTCCACAAAGTTAGGAGAATAATCGGTTTAATCTTCTTTGGAATACCCTTGCCCTCTCGGTAATTTTTCACATGATGTCCAAACAATTTGTTGTTAATTATCCAGTCATAGAATCTTTGATTGGACCTTGCGAAACACGCTGCTGCCAGAATCATCAGTGGAGTTGTAGGCAGACCAGGTACAGGTATTCCAATCAAACCAACAATCATCGAAATTAGACCCGAAATGAACCAAAAGATTCGATTCGCTACAGATCTATTCAAATCTACAGAATGAGGGTCGTTATCGACCGAGGGATTCGCCTCTAATGGCTCATCCATGCCCCTGTGCTCTATCTTTGGCACTTAACTGGTAGTATATCGTCGGGATTCATAGGACAATGGAATTTGACAACACAGGTAGGTAACCGTGTATTCAACACGCTGTGATGCGGACCCTTCAAACGATAGTCGCGCCGAAGTCCCGACATGACGGATGAAGGACAACGGTCACCACTCTTCATCCTCTTCCTTGTTGTACTAATCGACATGATTGGATTTACTCTGGTAATCCCATTCCTAACCTACTTCGTTCAAGATTTAGCTCAGGCAGATGGCTTCATAGATATGGGTTCAAGAGATTGGTGGGTAGGGATTGTTCTTGCATCCTACACATTGGGACAGTTCCTATTCACTCCGCTTCTTGGCTCTCTCTCAGACCGGGTTGGTCGGCGTCCGATTCTGATGTTTGGACTTGTATGCAACACAATCTTCCTCATCGCATTCGGTCTTGCTTCCGCCCTCTGGATGGCTATCGCTGTGCGCTTCTTAGCGGGGGCCGGTAATGGCAACCTTGCCGTCACACGTGCTTACATTGGTGACATCAGTACAAGAGAACAATTACCCGCTCGAATGGGCATGATTGGCGCCTCATTCGGCCTTGGATTCATGATTGGTCCATTCGTAGGTGGCATTCTAACGGACCCGGCTAGTGCTTTCGGTGGACCGTTCGCAACAGATTGGTGGGTAGCCCACCCATACTTCCTTCCGTGCCTCACCGCAGGTCTACTATCTGCAGTATCCTTCCTACTTGCAATTCGTATGCTCCCAGAGAGCCTTCCAAAAGAGAAGAGATCGCAAGAAGGGAGTCAGCAAGGTCTCAAGATGGTTCTAAGGAATCTTGTGGGAGTTCGGGACCTCTCTCCAAACGTCCGACGGCTAATCTTTGTCAATGCCACATTTCTTCTCGCTTTCACGATGATGCATACGACGTTTATTCTGTTCACAGCCATGCCAATCGAAAATGGAGGTTTAGGCTACGATGAACGAATGAACGGCTACATATTCGCATACGTTGGCCTAGTAGGAGTCATCGTTCAAGGCGGATTAATCCGTCCACTCACAAAGCGATATGATGTGAGGAATATCATGGTAATTGGAATCGTTCTGACGGCTATCGGCCTTGGATGGATACCGTATCTACAACCTACACCGTTTGCAATCGGACTTCTAGCTATGACGTTCATAGCTACTGGAAATGGATTTTTCCAACCCACACAGTCAACATTAATCACGACGGAGGCCCGATTCAATAAACTCGATCTTGGCAGAGTCATGGGCGCTCAAGAGGGATATGGTGCACTCTCAAGAATCATCGGACCCGTCCTTGCTGCCTTCATCTGGGCTGCCACTGTCGATGGCACTGGATTGTGGACCTACCACACAGTGTTCCGTATAGCAGGACTCATCGCCATCCTAGGAGTATTCATCCAATGGGGCATCCAAAGGATCGAAGAGGACGACTCAGAGGAATGAGCGCGGTTTCATAGCCCTCAGCCACAAGATGCATCCATGGACGAAGCCCCCGAGGGGATGGTCATGCCCGAGGCGAGGGTTGCAACGCCACGAGAATCGACGTCTATTCTCATCACACGGAATGGATCTGAAGGGCCGGAAGTCCTTCTCGCCCACCGTATCCCAACCCTTCGAGCCTTCGCGGACTTCTGGGCACTACCAGGAGGTGGCATCAGAAGGAACGATATGGAAGCCGCTGCATCCATCAAAGGTCTTGATCAACTTGAGGACGATTGGCCTGCTGTCTATGCGGCAATTCTTCGCGAGACCGCAGAGGAGGTAGGGCTAGCCATCGGTGACGGAGAAATAGAACGTGTCTCGATGGCACTACGTCACATGATAATCGAAGATTCTTCAGCCTGGAATTCAGCAGTAGCAAAGGGAGTAATCTCCGCGTCACCAGAAGAAATCACTCACATCGGTACACGGACAACACCACCGTTCTCTCCACTGAGGTTCAGAAATCGATTCATGCATGTCCATCTCAATGATGGAGCCCCTGAACCTGAATTACTCGATATAGGAAGCGAGTTCGATGAACTCCGATGGATGCATCCTGCTGAAGCTGTCAAGGTCTGGAAAACTGGAAATATGCTCACAGCACCTCCTATTGTCACACTACTTCGAGATGTTGCTGAAGCACTTGAAGCGAATGATGACGACATCCATGCTGCCATGGAATCGATGGCAAATGAACCGAAATCTGGAGAGCACCGCATTGAACTCGCCCCTAATATCGAATGTGTCCCGCTCCGAACTGCAACACTTCCACCTGCAACTCACACGAACTGTTTCATTCTAGGTGAACAAGGTGGTGAGCGGCTCATCATTGACCCTGCAGCGAGGACATCAGAAGAACTTGCATATCTCCAACGACGAATACATGGAATCGAAGAAGATGGAGGAACCATCATCGCGACTATCTTCACTCATCGTCATCAGGACCATATCGGCGACTTATCCAAGATTGCAGAAATGTATACAGCACCAATATGGGCAACTCCTGAGACACTGGCGGAGATACAGCTCAGTGAATCTAATCGAGTGCTGAATGAAGGCGATATCATCTCACTCAATGGCCCGAGTGGCGAGATGAAATGGACGGTGCATGTCACACCAGGTCACTGTCCAGGTCACATCTGTCTCGCATCTAATCGATACCTCGTATCTGGAGATCTCGCCGTGATGGTTGGCACTATCCTTGTTCCAAGTTCAGATGGTGATATGGACGCCTACATCGATAGCCTACAGAGGATGCGTGCACTCAATTCCGAGATATTGTTTCCAGCACATGGTCCATTTACCCACCGCCCAGAGAAACTACTAGATCGATACATCAAACATCGAATCGGGCGCCATGAACGTGTTCTAGAAGCTGTAACCTCTGGTTTATCCTCTATTGAAGAAATTGCGAATCACGCGTATTCTGATACACCTGATGCAAATCCGATTCTGAAGGTTGATCAAACGAGATCTCACCTATCCTCACATGAATCAGCAGGCCTTGTACGTATGGAAAATGGCAAATGGATAATCAATTAACAGATATCATTGAAATTAGGAGTCATTTGGAAATACCTGCACGTTTAGAGATACTCATGGATTCCGATTCTGATGCTATTGAAGCGTTTCAAAAAGCGCTCTTAGAGGCCCAGGACAATTCTGGTTCAAATCAAATTCTAAATGATGTCTCTGATGGATTTTCGAATAGTCCACAAGTATTCTCTGGCAGTGTTTCTCCAGACGATTCGACGTCTACTCAATCGAATTCATCTTTTTTTACAGTGAATGAAGAAAAGGAAAACTCGTCACTTCCACCTTGGGCACTCTTCATGATGGGAATGATTGTACTTCCAATAATCACTGGACTCATCAGTTTTACTCTGATTGGAACGGTTGAGTTCACGGATGATTGGCGTGAATATTCGACAGGGGATGCGATATTTAATGAAAATGTCACGATTCAAGATGAAATCTACTATGTCCATGAATTCCATCTAGGAGATGGGTTTGGTGACGAACTAGCAGGAAATTCTGGAGAGTGGGAAATCTTTGCTGAGGGTCAATTGGGCAATGACACATGGATCTCATCAGCCATAATCAGAGGAGACGATGACGTGCAATATGCCGATATGGCAGGGGATGATGACGGAAATTTATGGTATAAAATGGAGATTGGGTGGACTAATCGCGGCATCGGTTGGAACAGCTATTATGGCGGCTACTGCGAGTGGGAAGGAAACGACTTGGAGGATGACGATGTCAGATGGTGGTGCAAGTATGAGGTGGATGACGAGGAATGGGACGACTGGTGGTATTATTGTGAGCACCATGATTCCGACTGGCATTGCACTGACGATTTTGACCAGCGGGAAGCCCACAAGGATTCTGCAGAAGAAAATATGTGGGCTGAATCGGGAGAGGATACAATCGTCTACATCAAACTCGATGGTGATGAAGTTGATATCGCCACTAAAAATAGCGAAGCTCCGAGATGGGTTGGCTACTACGGGGGGGAGGATGGCGAGAGTGATACTACAAGAGATATTATTGAGACTCTAGCCTTTGTAATCTGGCCGATTTCATTTATTGGAGGGATTATCTGGGGATTCGCAACTGACAAGAAGCCATTCGCGTATGGCATTATGGCTGCAGGTGTGCTGTCCACAGTACTACCATTTGTGGGTTTCTTCCTCTTACTGATACTGTTTGGATTCTGAAATCTAAAACCGGCAGCATCATTTGGCCCCCTAATATTGCTAAACCATGGAGGACCCGTTGGGCACAGAGGCTGCTTATTTCGACGAGAAATTTGTCGAAGGAAGTGGAGGGTGGTATCTTCGAACCCTTGTATGGACTCCGAAAGTAATGGACGATGCAACAAAGCGTCCAGTGGTAGTTATTCCAGGATGGACCTCGGTGGTTGAAGGGTGGATTCCGCTTCTAGCAGATTGGGTAAGGCATCGCCCAGTCATATACATCGAAACCCGAGAAAAGAACTACACTAAGAGTCCAGATGGACATCGTGAACGAGCAATAGACCACTCGATACCAAATCATGCATTAGACATGGACGCCATAGTTCGCAACCTTGGCCACGATCCATCTGAGTGTGATTGGTTTGCCTCCTCGCTAGGTTCAACGAGTATACTTCACGGGTTGAAAGAGGGGACGCTTTCAGTACGAACTGCCTTCCTTCTCGCACCAAATTCAGAGTTCAAATTTCCATTGTGGATGGTTTTTCTTTCCAGCTTTCCATGGTGGGTGTATCCCCCAATAATGCGAATGATTGCAATACCCTACATGCGGTGGAAGGTGAAAGAACCTGGTCAGAAGATTCGTTACACTCGTACGATGCGTAATGCAGACATGCGTCGACTCAAACTATCATCTCGTTCGAATCGCTCCTACTCGGTTTGGGAAGGGCTTCAAAATGTGGTGGAACCGATTGCCGTCTGTGTTGCAAAATCAGATGTCATACATGCACATGACGATGCAATTCGTATTGCAGAATGTCTCGATAATGGGGAACTAATAGAGGTGCCCAGTAACCAATTCGCTCATGAAGCGGATATTCGTCCAATTATCGAAGATTGGATTACTCGTGCGACTGAATGACTCAAAATTGAATCTATACCTATCGTAATCTCCGACAAAGGCAAGAACTGGGACCGGCAGGAGAGGGTATGCGTAGCCTTGCACTGGCCCTACTAGGCCTCTTCTTCCTTGCAGGTGTCGCATCTGCGGAGATCTACATCCCGGGACCTACTAGGACTGACATGATGGACTCCAACATGACATACGAGTACACACTTCCTGAATGGATGGATTCCGCTTGTCAGAACAATCTAGCTTGCCGATATGAAACCGTGAGTGACCGAGATATCGTACACACCTACTATGGTCTGAACCAGGGAGGTGCCATGGAACTCATCGTCATCAAGGGTGAAGCCCAGACCTACAACATTACCGTGAGTAGTTTGGAGATTGTTCCAGACAAATTAGAAATTACCACTGGATCAACACTCATCTTCACCGTTGTTGAGAATGATACTAATGCCAATATCATCCTCCCTTGGAATCCAGATGATCCTGAACCTGAATCCACGCCAGGATTTGGTGCGGAACTCATTCTTTTCGCTATTGCGATTGCACTAATTCGACGACGCTAATCACGGAGTGAGTTCGAAATCATCGTCATCATCACCGAATGGATCATCGGATTCTCCGCCTACCTCAGCAATTCGAAAGTGCATATACAGCCCCTCAATGATTCCATAGGGCCAATCCGGGTTATCCTTTCCAAAACGGGATCGAATCAATCCTGATTGACTACCATGAACCCGGAGAGGAACGCTAAGCCTACGCAAGAGTCCTTGCTGGAAACCACCAAAAGAAATGGGGACACTTACTCCAGCACGATCCAGCACATGACTATGTGCATCATCATCAAGATCTGTCGGATCTACGGCATCCACAATACGATTCACAATCTCAGCGAATCCGGATTCATTTCCACCCTCATGGCATATTTTCTCAATATCAGACCAAATTCCACAAGGATCTGCTTCGCCTTTGAGATACTGCATCCACACGTGGTGACTGAGGGCAGTGAAGGCACGTGAATCGAAAGCCGCACGGTCCCAGAGTGCATACGGGCCACGCTTCCACTCATCGGGATCAGGGAGTAGACCATACCGCAGGAAGGCTTCACGAAGACCGCCAAGACGGGTCGGATCTCGAACAACATGAGCATTCGCTAGTGTTTCCTCAACAAGAAGCCAATTATCCACTACATCGTCGATTCGATTCATGTACATCTCTCGATATTTTCCTGCGTCAGAAGGTAGAGTGCCCTGTATCTCAATCAGACGCTGGAGGTGGCCTGTCCACGCTGAATCAACGCAGTGATGGAAGTATTCGTGATCGAAACCAAACAGAAAACAGAGGTCGAGAGCAATATCTGAAGCATTCACAACGCCGTCTTGCTCCATCTGGCCCGCTACACGAGCCGCCATATCTACAAGACAATCTGATTCCACATGAATACCCCAATCTGTATCTGGGCGCATGCGTCCGTTCTCAATCCGCATCATTGGTCGATACCAGAAACAACGTACGCCTGGATCGTTCTCCCCCACAGATTCTGGTTGATCTGAATCTACTAGTATAGACAACCCGCCGCGCGGGATTCGCATCGTGGGGATTCCCGGTTGCACTAACATGAAGCATATTCCACGGTTCTTCAAGCGATTCCCTATTGAAGGGTCGACAAGGCTCCTTCACTTGGCGGTCCCCATGCGTGAGCAATCGTCGAGTTTCGATATCGCTCGTATGGTAGTGGAACTCAGAGCCCACATAGGTGCACGAGTCCGTAAGGCATACCAGCCCCACTGGGAGCAAGTCATGCTACGACTGAACTCCAAAACAGATGGCGCTTCTGATCTCGTCATCGTACGTGGACGACGCCTCTACCTATCTGATCGTGACCGCCCTATGCCAATGTCGCCCTCACCGTTCGCAATGGTAATCAGGAAATATCTGAACAATGGCCGACTCGTTGATGTAACTCAACATGGGTTTGATCGAATTTTAACTCTGCACGTCGATACCGCCGCAGGTATCCACCGTCTAGTGATTGAAATGTTTCGTGAAGGAAACGTCATTCTTCTCAATCCTGAAGGAGTGATTATCCAACCACTCACTTCGACGGAATATGCCTCTCGGACACTCAAGCGTGGAGAAGTATACGAATGGCCCCCTGCACAAGTCGACCCACGTGATCTTGACGATGATGGATTTAGTGAGATTCTCGCAGACAGTGATGCTGACGTCGTACGGACACTTGCAGCAAAGGTGAATCTAGGCCGTGGATACGCCAATGCAATCTGTGCGGCGACCGGTATCGACCCTTCAATGCCTATTTCGAAACTTAGGGCAGATGAGAAGGATGAAATTATGAGAGTTCTAACCAAGATGCTCGAAACCATAGATTCCATCGGTGCACATGGATGGGCCAAGGATGCTGAATCTCTCAATGTAATCGCATCTGGCGTCACAACCGGAGAGATGCCGCCATATCTGGAGGTTGCACCTGTGGCCCTCGCTCACATGGATGAGGCATTGCATATTGAACACGCCAGCCTCTCGGCTGCAGTCGATGCATGGTGGGGCGCACACGATTCTGCAGCATATGCTCGGCGAGAGATGGAAAAAATGGTAGAAGCGGGAGAAGCGGAAGAGACTGCTGGAAGCCGGCTGGGCCGCCGTGCAGTACAACAAGAACAGGCAATCGGGCGTTTCCATGAGAAAGCCGGGAAGGCCCAGAATGTTGCAGCAATGATTACTGAAAACTGGGAACATGTGAACTCCCTACTAATACAAATTCGTCGTGCAGTTGAACAACAGGGTTGGGCCGATGTACGTGCAGCTGTAAAGGGCGTTGAATGGATACAATCAGTCGACCCTGCAAAGAGGACAATGCAGGCATTCCTACCTGACGAAGAGGGATTACCTGGCATACGGGTGGAGTTGTACGTTGACGAGACTGTTCATCAAAACGCTCAGCGCCATTTCACGGTTGCTCGAACTCAAAAAGACAAGGCAAAAGGAGCGGTGAAAGCGCTCGAAGACACGGAACGGAAGAAGCGTAAGGAGGAAAAACAACGTGCAAAAGATGAGGCTTCTGGGCGTGTAGGTCGTGTAAAACGATCTAAGAGACTCTGGTTCGAACGTCACCGCTGGACGATGCTTAGTGACGGTCGGCTAATGGTCGGTGGGCGCGATGCGCGTGGAAATGATACTGTTGTGAAGAAACATCTCGGCAGGGAGGACATCTATGTTCACGCAGATCTACATGGTGCACCATCCTGTTCCATTCGTATCGCAGAAGGATTCCAAAGCGATCCAGCTCCTAATCCAACACTTCCTAAGCATGTCCCATCCCTACGACTTACTCAATCTCCAGATTTCGGTTCTCCAAACGAGATGATTCTCGAAGAAGCTGCGCAGATGGCAGTATGCTGGTCGAGAGCTTGGGGCGGAGGAGGTGGTGCTGCAACCGCATACCATGTTGGTTCCAATCAGGTATCAAAAACGGCTGAGACCGGCGAGTCACTTGGTCGAGGGGCTTTCGTCATTAGAGGGCAGCGAAACTGGCACCGTAACATGTCTACTGAGATTAGTCTGGGGGTAGTAGCAATCAACGGAATACCGCTTCCACTCGTAGGCACTCCTGCTGCTATCGAGTCCATCTGTGAAAGGTGGATTCGGCTGCAACCAGGGACACTGAAGAAAGAGAATATTGCTAACCAAATCGCCAAGGCTACCGGCCTATTACAGGACGATATCCTTGGTTGTCTACCTCCAGGCAATCTACAAATTGTAGAGGACAGGCAACTAATTGCTGTCAACAAAGAATCCTGAATCTATCAAGATACGATATCTAGAAGTCGATCTTTTTGTATTGCCTTACGGATGCATCGAGCGATTCTCTGCCCGGTACTTATGCCCGGTTCATTGATGTCGGAATAGGGAGATCCTCCTACAGCGACATTGCTTCCTGCGACAATCCGTGCGCTGACCTCAAAGACCCTGAATTCCAACTTGTCAGTAACGATTGTCTCGAGACAGAACGGGCCAATCATGCCTTGCTCCGCTCCTTCAAGTTCCATGCTTGCAGCAACAGCGCCCTCACCCATACGGAATGCCTCGGGAAGTAGAGATTCACGTAAGACAGCAGGAGTATTGCCTGTGACTACAAAGGATGGTTCGAGTCCCATATCACGGAGATCACGGAGACTTCCGAGTTTGTAGAACTCATCGACATTCGCCTCATCACGTCGATCAATACTCATAAGCTCAAGTCGACCAATTTTCTGTCCCTCCTTCGAACCCATTCCATCAACCTGATAGCCGTCATCTGGAAGTGGATCGAAGAAGAATTGGAAATAGTATCGAGTACCTAGAACATATTCCTGAATCGTGAAATCTTCTTCAAGGTCTACATTGCGACGGAAGTCACGAAAATCACGAGCAACGAAATATCCTCTACCACCCTTCGCCCCCGCATATTTCACGATAACTGGCCCATCGATGTCCTTAGGATCCTCAATCACACGGGGCATCGAACATCCTCCGGACTCAAGCCACAAGCGCTGCCTTTCTCGGCTACCTTCCCATTCGAGGATGTTGCGATTCCCGAACGTTGGCACAGAAAGAGCCTGGAAATTCTTGGGCCCAAGATATTCTACAAGGGACCCGTGAGGAATGATGATTACATTGCGTTCACGCAGATAATCGGCATAATCCATCATCTGCTTGTAATTGTCAAGAATGAGCCATTCATCTGGCTCCGCTCCAGGGAATGCACTGTACATTTTACGACGTGCCTCGCCCACACAGATACCCAAAGTTCTGAATCCCTCCTGACGGGCACCGTGGAGAATCTGAAGAGAGGAGTGGGATGCCACCACGCCGATAGTAATCTGGGAGACGTCGTAATCCGAGAGCCACTCGGCAACGGGAAGGGCGTCTCCTGCCATTAGGGACGCCACCGGTGAGTGGTTATTGACGCTTACCCACATTTCAATTCTAGGAAGTGCTACCGAAATCCATTACATACCGGGCAACGGATGTGAAGTCATGAGCGGGGGACCACAACGGAGTCTGAGTTACGGAGAATACCTCAGTCTGACCGAGTTACTCGCCCTGCAAAGAGATGGAGATGTGAGTGCTGATGAGATGCATTTCATCGTGGTTCACCAAACCTTTGAGCTATGGTTCAAGCAAGTAATTCGTGAGCTTGCTGAGTCTCGAGACGTCCTTGATACAGAATCCGTCGCGGAAGAGGCGATACCTATGGTCGTCCACCGTCTCGGACGTGTGACCGAAATCTTCCGACTCATGTCTCAGCAATGGTCTGTGATGGAGACCCTTAGTCCGCAGGATTTTCTTGCCTTCCGAGATGGTCTGGGGTCCGCTTCGGGCTTTGAATCCGCTCAAATGCGAGAACTAGAGATTCTGATTGGCCTCCAAGATGATCATCGCAACAGAGGCATGGATCCACTCAAGCGTTTCATACAGATGGCTGAAACATCAGAGCAAGGCAAGGTAGATTTAGAGCGGCTTCGGTCAAGAATGGATGAAATCTCTCTATGGGATACAGCACGTAACTGGCTTGGACGTACACCTATCGATGGTTCAACTCCCGATTCAACAAACGATGCGGAGGTGGTCCAATCTTACGTAGAGGCACACATCGCTGCCCTTGAACAACATGGTTCAGAGATGGCAGAGCGAATGTCCGAATGGGGCATGGGAGATTCTGACGCGATGAAAGCACGGTTCGCGGCTGTCGCGAAGGGGGCACGCGATTTCCTGATGCCCAACGGTGAAGTCGACCGCCCTCGAGCCGGACTCCTATTCATCGAATCACATCGAGATTTACCTCTCCTCGCATGGCCTCGCACCCTCATTGATCGGATGATAGAATTGGAAGAATCGATGGTGAAGTGGCGTCACAGTCACGCCCGCATGGTAGAACGGATAATCGGAAGGAGAATTGGTACTGGTGGATCATCTGGCGTAGATTATCTCGACGCAACCACGACATACCGAGTATTCACTGATCTCTGGGCCGTTCGAACTATTCTAGTTAAATCGGAACTTAGACCTCAAATTCGAGACCCTGAATTCTATGGATTCGCATAGATTTAGACCTACTCTAAATTGTGATTCTGACCCGTGAGATTCATCTTGGGGGGCCCGATGCGACTCCATGGGAACGCCAGTAATCTGTGCTGTCGCTCGCACGCCTATAGGGAAATATCGTGGTGTTTTCTCCCAAATGTCAGCCGTAGACCTAGGAATTGTAGCAGTCCGTTCCGTCCTAGAAAGGGCAGGCATCAACCCCATGGAGAATATCATCGATGACGTACTAATGGGCCAAGTCATCCAAGCAGGTGCAGGCCAGAATCCAGCACGACAAGTCGCCCTTGGTGCCGGCTTGCCGGCTTCAACGCCCTGTGCAACCATTAACAAGGTCTGTGGATCAAGTCTGAAGGCATTAATGATTGCAGCAACAGCAATTCGTGCAGGAGAACATCGTGCTGTCATCGCAGGTGGGATGGAAAGTATGACCAATGCCCCCCATTTAGTAAGGAATTACCACAAAGGCACAGAAATTGATGTAGATACGATTGTCCATTCGATGGTTTACGACGGACTTTGGGACATCTACAATGACATACATATGGGAAACACTGGCGAATTGATTGCTGATGAATGCAACATCTCAAGAATTGAGATGGATACTTTTGCGGCTCGTTCACAAAAACTGGCTGCAACTGCTAGGGATTCCGGATGGTTTGATTGGGAAATCGTCCCTGTCGATGCTCCGCAATCTGATGGAAGTTTGAAGAATGTCATTCATGATGAAGGCATCCGAGACAGCACAAATGTCGAAACACTAGCTGGACTTCGCACTGTATTCAAGAAAAATGGAACAGTCACTGCTGGAAACGCATCGACTTTGAACGACGGCGGATCAGCCGTCCTTGTTGCTGACGAATCATTCGCTATGGAGCAGGGGTGGCCTATCCTCGCGAGAATCATTGACCAATACACAAGTGGGGTAGAACCAGCTCGCGTAATGTACGCGCCTATTCCTGCGATTCAAGCCTTGCTCGAACGTAACGAACTTGGAGTTGAGGATGTGGACGTATACGAACACAACGAGGCTTTTGCCGCCGCTTCTTGTGCGGTTGCAAAGGAAGTCAGCATTCCAGAGGCACGATTCAACCTACATGGTGGAGCTGTCAGCCTCGGGCACCCGTTGGGTGCATCAGGGACACGTTGCCTGATGACGATGCTCGGGGTGCTGCGAAGAACTGGTGGTTCTACAGGTATTGTGACACTCTGTCTAGGCGGCGGGAATGCGGTTGCTATGCTAATCGAACGGGTTGAATAACTCTGATTTACCAAGCGCAGGCCTTATCTCACCCCCCTAAGTCGGTCGGACAGTAGGTGACTAAACCATGGTCAAGCCAATCAGATCCCACACGCGCTTCGAGAAGGCCCGAATCATCGGTGCCCGTGCACTCCAGATTAGTATGGGTGCACCCATCCATGTCACCGAAGAAGACCTTCGTGAAGCTTTCAAGGATGAACTGATTCAACTCTACGGTGTCGAGGAAGCCAATACGCGCTTCGTTCTTGACCCTCAAAAGATTGCTATGCTCGAGTACGAGCGCAATCTTTTGCCAATGGACGTTGTCCCTCACGACTAAGAGTGAATCTTACTCCTCTTCACCAATCTTTAGCCGTTGCTTCCTGAATAGCGTCGGCACTGTGTGCTGAAGAGCGGGCAACATAAACGCGATACCGCCAAGAAGTGCGAACCAGAAGAGGAACGGGTTGGATACCGCGAACGAACCTCCAGACGGACTAGGTGGAACCGATTGGTAGTCACTAGAGACGAATATATCAGACGCTGGTGTCAGAATTGCAGGCCCAGGGTTACGCACTACGAGTACAATACGTCCAGGATCATTGGTTACGCTAATTGAAGCACCACTGAGGTTGAGGCTCGCCGTAGAACCTTGACTCAAATCAACATCCGTCACTCCTGCTACAACAGTATCAGGAAGGATTCCCAATTCTCTTCCATTTACACCATTCATCAGGAGATAGACATCAACTTGGACATCATCCATACCAACTTCAAAATCTACATCCATCACACCATCGCTGTAGCTCCATCCGTTGATCCAATTGGCATTTGGTGTCGTGTTCCTCGTCAATCCCGCCGAAGTCATGTTTGCAATGAAATCTTCGAAGTCTCTGCTCTGACTAGAACCGTTTAGAATCCAACGACCTTCAACAACTATGCTGGGGTAACCGCGAATACCTTGATTCTGCTTTGTCTGATTACTTGCCTCCACTGATAGAATGTCAAGATCAGATGAGTGATGACGAAGGATTGCAACGCTGGACCATACCGCCTCCAATTCTGCTACCTCCGTTTCCGCGGTGCGACAGGGGATACACCATGTTGCTGTATGTAATTCAACTAGGAACGGCGGGCGACGAAGAGAATCCCCGGTACCATTCGTAGCATTGGCCTCGATATCAAGAATCAATACATCGAGGACAACTCCGGGAGTGGTCGTATCTAGTGGGCCCGTAATATCGACTGGAGTTGAACCCACGACTGGGGTCAAAGCCACAAGCACGGCAAGCAGTACACCGCGCCACCAATGGTGGGACATGCGCATACGAACCATCAGGCGTTGAAATACCCCACACCCATGCGCTTGTCATGGCACAATGGAAAGGGCCATGGCATCTACTTCCGGTAGCACTCATCTTTGTCGCAGCTTTGGTCATAGCGGTTGGAGGTATCATCCGCATCTATGATGCTGGTGAATCCTGTCCAGATTGGCCCACATGCTTCGGTACATGGGGCTTCGATGTATCACCTGAAGAACAAGCAACTTGGTGGGAAAATAATCCTGAGGAAATTGATTCTCGAGGAGCCGATCATAGATACACAACATTCGAAATATTCACCGAATGGATCCATCGCGCCATTGCAGGTGCCCTACTTGGGCCACTGATTATCCTGCAGTATCTTATTGTCCGAGCACAGCGTGAAGACCTCTCTAATCGAACCCACGCACTTGCAGCCCTCTCACTCATTCTAGTCATCTGGCAGGGTTTCCTTGGTTATATCACTGTGAAATGGGATAATGAGCACTGGTCAGTGGCTCTACACCTTGCCTCCGCACTAATATTCACACTGGCCCTGATTGGACTCTGGATTTCTTGGAGGAAGGACAACGGACAAAGATGGGAGGTGAATGCCGGTCCACGAACACAGGCGCATCTTCGACTTAGTGCCCTATCAACTCTCATCGTCCTCTTTGTGGGCGCCTTTGTCTCCACCACTGAAGATGCAAATGTCGCCTGTGGAGTTTCGGGATTCCCGGACTCTTGGCCGCTATGCAGCGGAGGTATCGGAGTTTTGGTGCAAGATGTAATTGCACAATCACAATTCATTCATCGATGGTTGGTCCTAATTGTTGGAATAATTCTCCTCAGAATATGGATGACACGCTCGGAATGGGCGCCTGATATCCTTACTCACCGGCTTATGTCATGGGGAGCTGGACTCTATGGATTGAATGTGCTTCTCGGTGGAGCCTATGTGCTCTCATGGACTGCAAATTCAGGATTTATAGAATGGATTTCTGTCCTACACCTTCTCTTTGCATCTGTGATTTTCCTCATATTTTCATCCGCGATTCTGATGATCCGAATCGACGCATCGGATAATGAAGAGGAATGAAGGGAAACTGAAACTCTACACCCAACCTTCAATGGTCGAATCAAATGGTGAGGTAACATGGCAGAGGTAGCGACTGGTGTGAGGGCCTATGTTACCCTCATGAAGCCGGGTGTACTAATCCTCCTCCAAATTACTGCGTTATGTGCAGTGTTGATTCATGACGCTCAAATCTGGCGTGAGACTGGGGATTGGAATTTGTTTCATACGGGTCAAGTGATGATCGTGGTCATCATCGGCGGAATGCTGACCGCTGGTGGTGCAAATGCGATCAATATGTGGTACGATCGTGACATTGATCCTGGAATGAAACGGACAATCAATCGGCCGATTCCTGCCGGAACTGTCAGCCCGAATCAAGCCCTCTGGTTCGGCATCAGTATCTCCGTTCTCGGTGTGGCATGGTTCATGGCGATGACAAATGCAGTTACTGCGTTCTGGGCAGGATTCAGTATCCTCTTCTACGTATTCATATACACTATGTGGCTAAAGCGAACCTCTACTCAGAACATCGTCATTGGTGGAATTGCTGGAGCCACACCCCCACTAATCGGTTGGGCGGCAGCTACTCCTGCCACTGAACTCTCAATCACAAATCCATTCTTTCTCGGTGAGCCACTTCCGTGGCTAATGTTTGCACTCATCTTCCTTTGGACACCACCCCACTTCTGGGCACTCGCACTATATCGCTCATCTGAGTATGAAAAGGTAGGTGTACCAATGATGCCTTGGGTCAAGGGGCCTGAACGGACGCTCCTTGAGATGAAGGTCTACGCCCTCCTACTCATTGGGATTGCAGCCATGCCTTGGCTTCGAAACGAAGCCGTGGGCAATGAAGGAGGACTCATCTGGACTATTATCGCCTTCAGCCTTGGATTCTGGTACTTCCAGACAGTCCTCCGGATTGATCCCAAGGAAGAATTCGATGAAAAGGGGCGTTTGCCTACTGCTCTGCGCTCATTCAAAGCCTCACTGTACTATCTTGCTCTGATGTTCATCGGCCTCGTGGTGACTGCCTTGAACACCTGGGCTGCGATTGTCTTCCTCGCGATGCTAGGCGGGAATCTCGCAAGGACCATGACAAAGAAAGAGGACATTGAAACCACTACCATCTCCTAAGCGGGGGATTCATACGCAATCCTTGCTTCTCTTCCACAGGAGGCGACCACGTGAACGAGAAGGACCTCATCTACGACTGGAATCTCATCCAACACTCTTTCACGAGAGATGAAGCCGCTCACCCTCACCCAATTTGGTTCGATGATGAGACTTTGAGAGATGGACTACAAAGCCCATCTGCACGCAACCCAAGAATCGAGGAGAAGATAGAACTCCTCGATTATATGGAAAATCTTGGTATCCAGAAGGTGGATCTCGGCCTTCCAGGTGCTGGCCCCCTACACATCGATCATATCGATGCAATGCTATCACACATCAACAAGAAGGATTACGAAATACGTCCAGGTTGTGCAGTTCGCACTGTAGTCAGTGACATCGAACCGCTCGTTGATTTACAGGCGAAACACGAGATGCAGATTCAAGCAAGTGCCTTCCTTGGAACAAGTCCGATTCGACAGTATACCGAAAACTGGACAATGGATCGTATCATCTCAACTGCTGAGAAGGCGATTGGATTCGCAGTAGACAATGACATTCCTATAATGTTCGTGACCGAGGATACAACACGTTCGAAGCCAGAGGACATCAAAGCGGTCTACACCAGAGCTTTGGAATTGGGTGCTGATCGGCTCTGTGTCTGCGATACATGTGGTCACGTTACGCCGAACGGTGTGGAGCAATTACTTCGTTTCGTTCAGGACGAGGTCATCCCAGATGCCGGTTTCAAGCGACGGGACATCGAAGTTAACTGGCATGGACATCAAGATCGTGGACTAGGCGTTGCGAATAATATTGCAGCCTATTACGCGGGAGCAGACGTAATCCACGGGACCGCTCTTGGTGTAGGTGAGCGTGCTGGAAACGCACCAATTGATCAGACACTCGTGAATCTCAAACTAATGGGTGCAATCGACAACGACTTGACCACATTAAACGAATATATGCGCAAAGCCAACGAATACGTCGAAGTCGCACTGCCACGTAATTATCCAGTATTTGGTCAAGACGCCTTCGAAACCGGAACTGGAGTCCACGCAAGCGCGGTCGTGAAAGCGATGAAAAAAGGAGATCACTGGCTGGCAGACCGGATCTATAGCGGAGTCCCGGCTCAAGACTTTGGATTGGAGCAAATAATTCGGATTGGCCACATGTCTGGCCGCTCTAATATCATCTACTGGCTTGAACGAAATGGCTTCGAGGCTACCGATGGATTAGTGGCCCATCTCTTTGATTTAGCCAAATCCCAAAGACGCTTGATGAGCGATGAAGAAGTCAATCAAGCAGTTCAAACCTTCATCGGGTCTTGAGCAAAGCACTATGACGTTCCATGGACAATAATGATTCATGCGCGAGCATGCTATTGTCCTAGTCGCGCTTTTCCTGACCTCCATCACCGTTCCCCTTGCAATGGCTCAAGATTTCGAAGACCCAAAGACTGAGCCAGTCTTTGAAACCTACAGCGGTGCAGTTCAGCGTGCCTTCTACCAAGTGGAAGCAGCGGAATCACAGACGGATTTAGGGGCGCCAGAGGAATGGCTTGTTTTGACAACATTAGACCCTCTTCTCGTTCAGAAATACACCCGTGCTGATGTCGATATTCGTATGGCTCCGTTCCTCGATGGAGCATGGATTTGGTCATTCTCTGAGCCAGTAGAGGGCGCGTCAATTCTAGAAGGGTTAGAAAATCGAGGAATCATTGAGCGTAGTCTGCCTCAACGAGAGAAAGTGATGCAACCACGAGCTGTACTCAATGATCCTGAGATAAATGCACAATGGCACCTTGTCAATACAGGACAAAATAGTGGGACCATTGGTGAAGATGCAAACGTGACTGCGGCATGGGATATCGCTGATGGCACAGGTGCCCAGATATCAATCATAGATGATGGATTTGCGCATAGCCATACCGACCTATCTCCTGGATACCAAAGTGGGGACTCATATGACTACTGCAGCAATGACGGAGATCCCAGTCCGTCTTCTGGCGATGGACACGGTACCTCGGCAGCTGGAGTGGCAGGAGGGAGAGGAAACAACAGTTACGGAATCGCTGGTGTCGCTTACAATGCTGACATGAGTGGTACGAGGCTCATCGCCTGCGGATTCTCTGACTCCACAGCGGCGAATGCGCTAAGTCTAAATGATCAAGACAATGATATCTACAGTAACTCATGGGGTCCGTCCGATAATGGGGAGACTCTCGAAGGACCTGGACCACTCCTGATTGCTGCATTCGAATCTGACTTTACGACTGGCCGTGGAAACCTCGGCAATATCATCACATGGGCAGGAGGTAATGGTAGAGGGAATAGTGACAATTCAAACTACGATGGCTATGCTAACGCTCGACAGACGATTTCTGTGGGCGCAATCACAAACTCAGGGACTCAATCATATTACTCAGAAGACGGTGCGAATGTACTCGTAGTAGCACACTCAAACGGAGGGACTCTCGGTATCGTAACTGCAGATATCCCTGGATCAGGAGGCTACAACAACAGCGGTGACATCGCTCGTAACTTCGGTGGCACCTCCTCTGCTACACCACTTGTCTCGGGAGTTGTAGCACTCATCCTCGATGTAGACCCGACCCTAACGGCTCGGGATGTGATGGCCATCCTCGCGAACTCTGCGCGAAAGAACAACCCAGGACACGCCTCATGGTCTACGAATGGTGGTGGTCACGATATTTCCCATAGTTTCGGATTCGGTGTTGTTGATGCGCATGCAGCAGTCAGTCTCGCTGCCAACTGGACTAAGTTACAAACTGAGACCTCTTTCGGCTCCAGCATCTCAACTGTCTCCAGTTCAATTGCAGACAATGGCGCCCCAGTATCAGACACCATTACGATAAATCAAGACCTTCGTATCGAATACGTAGAGGTTGTAGTCAATATCTCACACACGGCGAGAGGTGACCTCGAAATTATCTTAACATCTCCTGATGGAACAGATTCCCTACTTGCAGAAGAACACTCAGATTCAGGTAACGACTACACTGCCTGGTCGTTCGGATCCGTCCGACATATGGATGAATTCGCTCTCGGAGATTGGACACTGTCTGTTGAAGATAAGGCCAATGGAGATACAGGTACCTTCGATGACTGGCATCTAGTGTTCCATGGAATCAATGAGGGCTGCGACTCGGATGGCGATGGAATCAGTGACATGAATGAGACCAATATCCATTCCACAAATCCAAATCTAGCCGATACCGATGGAGATGGACTCAACGATGGGGACGAATTGTTCAACGAATCTACTGATCCACTGAATCCTGACTCTGATGGCGATGGACTCGACGACGGTACCGAAGTCCTCGTAAACGGTACAAATCCGAATCTCATGGATACTGACGGAGACGGTTTGACCGATGGACAAGAAGTCCATATCTACAACAGTGATCCTCTTGTTCCAGATTACGATGCTGATGGCGATCTATACTATTGGTTCCAAGATTGCAATGACACAGATCCCAATATTAATCCCGGCCGGCCTGAACTACTCAATGGAATTGACGACGATTGTGACATAACAATCGATGAAGGCTACGAATTCATTGATGCCGATTCCGATGGCCTTTCTGATTACGATGAATACCATGTTCACGGGACTAACCACTCTAACTCGGACACCGATGCCGACGGACTACTTGACGGGGATGAGGTAAATGTGTATTCCACCGATCCACTTTTCGCTGATCTCGATGCTGACAGCGACGGGTATTACTGGTTCCAAGACTGCGAAGAGAACGAATCCACAATTAATCCAGGAGCGATTGAGATTCTCGATGGTATCGACCAAAACTGCAACGACGAAATCGACGAGACATTCCTCTCTACCGATCTCGACATGGATGGACTATCAGATTATGAGGAATACCACAACTATTCCACAAACCACATGAACAACGACACTGATGGAGATGGATTGGAAGACGGTGCAGAGATTCTGCAACACATGACTAATCCATTGGTTCCAGAAATTGATGCTGATGCAGATGGTACAATCTGGCTTTTCGACTGTAACGATAACGCCTCCACCATCTACCCAGGTGCGAACGAATTATGGAATGGGGTTGACGATGATTGCGACGCTATCATCGACGAAGATGTTGATCGTGAGAGCGGACTTACACTGCATCCTTCAATCCTAATCGATCACATCATTACTGATTCCGAGATTATACTCAGTTTCTCTGGTGTTCCTGCAGGAGTCGAGTTAAACCGAACATGGACCCGAGATGGAGAAGCAATGAATCATACCGGTGAGACATTAACGATTCCACTCATAGATTGTCTTAATCCAGCTGACAATTTTGAATCCATACTCTGCGTTCAGGAACGTATCACAGTAGCTTACCGGGTTTATCTCGAGGATGCTAACGGAACTATCGAGCTGGGTTGGACTGTGCGCCTAATTGCGGAGACACCTGAGCCTGAACCTGAGCCTGA
>DAYJ01000065.1:40087-78952 GCA_002506875.1 Euryarchaeota archaeon UBA40
AGCCTGAACCTGAGCCTGAGCCTGAGCCTGAACCTACATGCTCCGAGGGAGAGACACAACCCGCTGGTGATGGTTGCAACAATTGCGTCTGTGACAGTGATGGCGAATGGGCCTGCACTGAGATGTCTTGCGCACCTGATGATGATGATGATGATGATGAGAAGAATGCCATCAGTGAGGAAAACAACTTCTTTGAACAATACGGAATCTCTCAAGAGATACTCATTGCTATGGGAGTTCTTTTCCTTCTACTAATAGTCGCACTAATCCTCCGTGGAGGGAATCGTTCAGACCATGTTGATGCGTGGTCACCACCTCCAATGCATAATCGTCGTCGTATCGGTTTCGATATTCCGGAGGCCCCAGATTTCGATGATGACCCCTGGTCCGGTCGTTGACCCTCAGGATTCGGCTTCTTCCTCTGCACTGACTTGAGGTATAGGTGGATCAAGTTCCGAATGCCAGCCACCATCGACACTCCCCTCAAACCATTCGCCTTCGACCTGAATTTCATCAACCTCAGTTTCTTCTCTCCAAGGAGGATCTCCGTCCGTTCCGGATGGAATAAGAATCCGATCACCATTCAACATGGATTCTACGGTCTTACGTCCACGGTGTATTGGAAGTATATGCCCTACAGGTGCACCGGAATTCACGTATGGATTCGTCGCTGTGCAAATAAGAAGGCCCTGTACTGGAGATATGACAGTAGCAATTGCACCTGGTCGCTCTGGGTCAGTAATTGTAGCAACAATTTCGCCCGCCTCCACAAATCGACCTGCTGGCGCTCGCATATCGAGAAGGCCGCCCTCATCTGCCCGAATCCACTGAGAACCATGGGCTAGTAACCTAGCCTGAGGTCGAGATGGATTACCCGATATCATCGATAAAGAGCGCATGACATTCAAAATACCGTAGAGAACGACTTGGACTGCCCCTGCATCAGAGGCATTTGCACCTCCACCCTCATAGGTCACATAACCGATATCCATCTCATTTGCTGAACGCCGGAAAGATCCTCTAGGACCAAGTGAATCAAGGATTACCTCGATGCCGAAAGCACGTGCTATCAGGTTACTCGCAGGGTCCGCTAAATCAGCACGAATCTGTGGCAAGTTGGTCCTTCCACGTGCCGCAGTATGGACATCGATGACATAATCTGACCCTTCGATTATATTCTTGAAAACCCTCTGAGCGACTCTAGATGTGGTGTTCCCCTTCGACGAACCAGGTGACTCTCGATTCAGGTCTCTTCCATCTGGAAAGTAACGGCTCCTCATACGATATCCTGGTAGGTTGACAACAGGTACGATTCGGATAGTTCCAGCTAGGTTCTCTGGATCGATTGGGCGATCAGACCCACAGAATTGTGTTCCTAAGAGGTGGGTCAACGCCATTGGACCAATGAGCTCGTCTCCATGAACTGCACCGAGAAGTGTCAACACAGGACCCGGTTTCGAACCATGAATCACCGTAACTCGAACCGGCCATGGATCACCCATCTCTGTCTCCAACAAAGGAAAACGTATCGTCCGCATTGTGCCGACTTTGACCCGACTGCGTGCGAAACGGTGGATCTTTGGCTTCTTCTTTGAACGTGGAGAACCCTTTGGATTGACTCCGTCCTCAAGCGCCTGCTCGACCTTTTTCCTACGACTTCGAGGGAGTTGGTTGGATACCTTGGTGGAGGATTTGTTCTTGGCGGACTTCCGCTTAGACGAGTCCGACAAAACCAGACCTCAACATTTCGGGGAATCTGTGGGTCCTTGAACCTATTAGATGGAAAATGTTCGAAACTTTGCTTAACTCGATGAAAGGTATGGACCCCGAACCTCAAGGACCGTTTGCAGCCATTCCATAGAGATGACAGAGCCCTCGGTTCAGGAAACTCATGCACCAACCTCAATTTGCTTCGGCTGTGGGCCGGCAAACGAAGAGGGTTTGAGGATACGTTCTTTTCATCGGAAAGATGTAGAATATGGATTACGGATGTCCTTCGTTACCGAGGAACATCATCAAGCGTTTCCGGGCATGGTCAATGGAGGAATTATCGGAACATTGCTCGATTGCCATGGAAACTGGACTGCCTCCATGGCAATTATGGAATCTAACCAGATGCAGGAGGCACCGTGTACTGTCACTGCAAACTACAGCATACAATTGAGACGTCCAACGCCATCGGGAGAAGAACTCACCATCAGCAGCGAAGTCACTGACTTGCAAATTGACAGAGCGACTGTCAAGATGGAGTTGTATGCAGGAGGAGAATTATGTGCACGTGGAGAGGGGCTCTTCGTCGCCGTAAAAGAGGGGCATCCTGCATACCATCGTTGGTCATGAGGCAAGAAAATGTCACGCTCTAAACTCGTTCATATTCGTGAGCAAGTGCTCCCTGTAATGATCGATATAGGGGTCATCAATCTAACACAGGCGGATGACTTACGAATGGTACCGTTGGGAATGATTCGCAGAAATGCAACACGTATGCATGCTGTTTGCCGTTATCATCCAGGACCCCGTGGTGGAGACAAAGGCATCGATGATGTGAAAGAGATTGCAATCCATCCCGTAGCAATTGAAGACAAATGGCGGGATTACGCGCAGTTCCTGATGTATCATGAGATGCTGCATGCAATTGGACATGTGAGACATGACCGTTTATTCAGAGACCTTGAAGCACGTTGGCCAGATAAGAATGCGCGAGAATCTGGGCCTTCCTTTGGCCGACACCTACGCCAACGAGCGGCTCGATGGAACTGGACCTGCCCGCGTTGTGAACGAGAGCATTATCGCTCCCGTAGGAGTAACGGGAGGTATCTATGCAGAGTTTGCAAAGTGAAACTCATCGATGTGCCCACGGGACAAACTCATGATGCAGAATCTTGACCCTAGGGCATGGCAGGCAGGATTCGAGGAGTCCTCCTCACAATGGCCCTTATCCTACTACTGACGCCAGTTACGACTACTGGAGAACTCGGGCCAGTGGATAATCGCCTCAATCTAACCTGCTCCGATGAACAAACCTGTCAGCTTACCAACCTCATGATAGGTATAGATACAATCTCAAAACAAGAAAACGGGGCTAGTCCTTTTTCTCCTGAAATTATACGTTTAGAATTCGTGATGTCTCCTCCACAAGAGGGACATGCTCTGATTCCAGAGATTCTCGAGACCCTTGTAATCGAACTCGAGATAGAAGAAGACCCCGGCACTTATCTGCGACCTGATCTGAACATCATACTCGCACTAGGGCCCTCCACTAATGAATGGACAATTCAAGGTCAGTCCGAGAACCCAATGACTGAAGCAGAAGAATACCGCCTTGAAGACGAAGCGCTTGATCTCAGTAACGGCCGGTTACTTAGTCCGGGCGATCTCGTACAGATTTCACTAACCTTCGAAATCGACCGCCCAGTCACATGGAAACTCGGACTGAAGGGTAATTCCTATGTCGATATCCCAGTTCAATGGAATCTAATTCCATCACAGGTAGATGTGGATGAGCCAAGCTCAATGTCGGAACCGGTGAGCATTGAGATTGGTGAAAACGTGAATGGAGCATTGATTGAGGCTGATATCGACTGCTTCACATTCTCTGCAGGTGAACGTGCTGAGGAACTCAGGATCCACATCGAATGGAGTCCTATGCCAGCAGAAATTGCTGTACCCATACCTCAGCCACAACTCACCACAACCCAAGGTGTTCGCCAACCGGCCCCCTCGGTTCAAACTACAGAAAGAGGAGACATCATCGAGAGTACGTTACGATGGAAACTCTCTGAACGGGCTAATTTGAGAATCTGTATCGAAGGTGAAGACGGACGCTTTGGCATCTATTCATGGATTGCCGAAGAGATACTCTCAGGTTCAGCAGCGAACGAAGCCAGTGATTTCGAACTAGATGCAAATTGGCCTACAGGTACAGGTTGGGTAGGAGCACCGGAGGAAATTGTAGGGAGTCAAGGCGCAGGTGGCATCGTATCCCTTGGCCTGATATTGTTCTCTTTACCACCTGCAAGGTGGATTTTCCTTCGCCCAGCTGCTTTCTCTTGGTCGAAGAACATCGGTCTGCCTGTTGCACTGATATTCATCTTAATCTCTGCATCCGTCGCTCCAACACTTCTCGCCACCTCTAATCTTCCTGATTCTGAAGAGAGGTTAATCGATGACCTGATTGGCAAACGATTGGATGCAATCGTCACATCAATTGAGAGTGGAGATCCTGATTTCTCGAACGGGTTTTTTGCAACCCAGCCAGGAGAACGCTTCCGGTTGAGGCTGCATGTAGATGGTATCCATCCCACAGGAGACGGGAGATACCAAATCCAAACCGAGGAACTGAAGGATATCGACATCGATCGAGCAATCTTCGATGCTATGAGGACCAGTGGATTAAACGAAGGAGAACAAGTACTGTTCGTCCTTCAAGCAGGACGACTCCTCAGCCTCGATTTATTGTTGCTTGAAGCATCACTTGTAGTCAAGGAATTGCCGATTGGCGATGTAATACACATCGATTGGACCATGATTGAATCTGCGGGTCAAGGATCAGTGAATGATCGAGCATGGATGACTCGCCCTGCAACAGTTGATTCAAACGATTGGGCCCGGTTCACAACACGACTCATTCCCGAGATGATTAGCATCTCCTACTGCGACTGTGGCCTAGACGCTGTCGACGTTTCAATCCGAACAAACCTACTGCATACTGCGGAGATAACACCAGATATCGAGGGAATAAGAGGTGCATCTGATCCAACTCCGATGACTCTCACATTCATCACATTGGGATACGGTACTCTACTTGTATTGTTAGCTGTGACATGGTACAGCGAGAAAGCGGCACGCAAAGTTGCAGAGAATTATGTCTAAAGTGGTTATTCCTCTTCAGCTGTAAGACGATTAATCATCGAGATAAGCATTTCACGCTCTTCATCATCGATTATGCCATCCTCTAGAGCAGAGTCAATCTTTGCGAGATCATCCTCGTTGAGACCAAGAGGCTCTACAGCGTTGTGGATTAGGATGCGCTCGGCTTCCGAGACCACACCATCCGCTAAAGCAGAGTTAATCGCGGCAACTGTAGCGATACGAGAAATCTCGGGATCACCGATTTCCAAGGCCGATGCGAGTTGGCTCAGTTCCTCAAGTTCATCACCACTGAGAACGCCATCACTGAAAGCCTGCTCGTAGGCAAACTGTAGGAAAGAACGGTACTCTGTTGGATGAAGAAGAACATCTCGAATGAGCTTGTAATCAACTGTCTCTGCAGGAGGGCCCCCACTGAGTAGTGCAGCAGTAGCCCTTCGATTCTCCTTCACCATCATGTCCTTCAGGCCGTGCCCAATCCAAGCAATCCCTAATCCTACAACACCACCTGCAATCCAGCGCATAGCACTCTCATCGAGAAGGTCTCCAGGATGGAAGAGACGGTGGAGACCGATTGCGATAAGGAAGCACCCCCAGAGAATCTCAACCCAGTCGTTGACATCAGGCTCCTCCTCGAGGAGGGATAGTGTCTGAATCGCATCGTTACCGCCGTCCATGCCATAGGATGGAGAGATGAAGCACTTAGCGAATGCGGCTGAAGACCATATCTCTCGTCATGCTTTAGGACGATGGCGCGGAATGCATTCGCATGGGCGGGGATGATGGCGATGTCCGCAATCTCAACATCGATTCCCGTCTCATCGATTATCTCATTGAGAAAGGTATCGAGAATTTACATCCACCCCAAATCGAAGCAATTGCTCCTGCCCTCTCTGGCAGGAACTTATTGCTAGCCACACCTACAGCTAGCGGGAAGTCTCTCGTGGCCTATCTGGCAATCCTAAACCGTTTGAGAACCGCTGGTGAAGGCGCACGTGCATTCTACATCGTCCCCCTCAAGGCACTGGCCTCAGAGAAAGTCGACGACCTTCGTGAATTATGCTCTAAGGTTGACATGACAGTAGGATTGGCTGTAGGTGATCGAGAAGGGGAAACAGGAAGCATAGATGATGCAGATGTTGTGGTCTGCACATCTGAGAAACTTGACTCACTTCTACGAAATCGGCCCGCATTCGCTGAGAAAGTCGAGATTGTCGTTGCCGATGAATTCCATCTAATCGATGAACCATCGAGAGGTCCAACATTGGAGGTTCTTCTTGCCCGCCTGAGGCATCTTCGACCGGAGGCACAGAGAATTGCCCTCTCAGCGACCGTCGGAAATCCAAAGGAACTTGCCGCATGGATGGAAGCAGATCTTGTAGAATCAGATTGGAGACCTGTAACACTCCAGTATGGGACATTGACGGGTTTGGAACTAGATATTCACAGAGCTGTTGGTCCCAACGAAGACATTGAACTCCCTGAATCACGAACCCTCAAGGGTTCAGCCAGTAAAATCACTGATGCTATCCTAGAGGATACCATCTCAATAGATGGGCAAATACTACTCTTCGTCTCAACTCGGGCCTCAGCAGAAAAAGAAGCACGAGAACTAGGAAAACGGCGGCTAAAAACACTAAATCGGTTAGCAACAAACGAATCGAAAGAGGAAATATCCAAACTCGAAATATTAGCCACATCATTGACTCGTGGTGACGACGCCGCCAGCCTAACTGATCGACTTGCCACCGCAATCCGCGGAGGTGTCGCTTTTCATCACGCAGGATTGACTTCAAGACAGCGCTCTCAGATTGAAACTGCATTCAAAGATGGTTTGTTGAAGGCACTGTGCGCCACACCAACTCTCGCCGCAGGAGTTAATCTACCTGCACGACGAGTAATAATCCGAGATTGGAAACGATGGAACGGAGGTAGATACGCTGACCTTTCCGTTATGGAAATTCAACAGATGCAAGGGAGGGCTGGACGACCGCAATACGACGATTCAGGAGAAGCTTGGGTCATGGCAAAGACCGAATCAGACCGAGACAAGATTATCGATGCCTACATCTTCGGTTTCCCTGAAGATATTCAATCAAAACTTGCGAATCCGTTAGCTGACACTGTAGAGGATGATCCCGCACTACTCACTCACGTTCTTGCCTCCATTGCGTCAGTAGGGCTAACGGATAGGGATGCCCTACGTGCTTTCTTTGAGCAAACTCTACTCGCTCGCCAGATAGACAAACACAATCTACATCAGAGAATCGATCGGATGATTGAATGGCTTGTGCAACGAGATATGATATTGCGTACAGGTGAATCAGATCTTGTTACAGAACGAATCGCATCCCGGCCGATAAACGAAGAAGTTGAAGAAAATTGGGAAGATGATCTCCCGACATGGGCCGCAGCAGCATCCGCACTCGATGGATTAGATTGGATGAAACGAGAAATGAATGACACAACTCCAAAACGCAAGGGACCTGCTGTATTTGGATTCACAACTGCTGCATCACTGAACCATGTCGATGAGATTCATGAAGACCCCGCAAATATGACCTATACCGCCACACCATTCGGAGAAACCATATCCCGGCTCTATCTCAATCCTGTTACAGGATATTTACTTCGCATCGGCCTTAGGACTGCAGTTAGAATCGCTGCTGGCCTTGATGATCGTCGCCAGCTTACTCCAACAGGACTCATACATCTCGTGACCACAACACCAGACTTCCTCCCAATGTGGGTGAAGTCCTCTGAGGCGAATGCGATTGAGGATCGTGCCATGGCTATCGGCCCAGAGAGGCTCTTGACTAGCAGCGACCTTGCTGAGGTCAATTCACGACAAGGTCTTGATGTAGAGTTGGGGCAAATCAAGGCACTCACAGTTCTCGAATCTTGGATCAATGAGTGCACAATACGTGATATCGAAAAGGAACATGGGGCCCAACCTGGAGATGTAAGAACTCGGATTGACCTAGCTGACTGGCTGTTGTACGCATCGAGACGAATGCTCTCATCCGATGAGCAAGCAAACCTTGACCAACCCGATGCAACAGCATTCGTAAGCGAATGTATCGCTGAAATTCAGCGGAGGGTTAGATATGGAGTCCGCGCGGAACTACTTGGGCTTGTAGGTATCAGAGGCATTGGACGTGTCCGAGCCAGAGAGATGCACCATATCGGGCTAGAGGATCCGCACCATGTCGCAGAGATGGGCCCACGAGATCGAAAGCGATTGGAGGATCTTCGCGGATGGAGTCCACGACTCGTCGATAATACGATTTCTAATGCACAACGACTCCTTGCACGACGTCGCTGAACGAGGCGTTGAAAAATCGAACGTTCTGGTACCGTTCATGGAACCCGGCGATGTACCATGGTTCCCCGCATGGGGTGTCGACCTCGACGAACCAATCAACGACGTAGGAGTATTGATCAGTGATTGGATTGAACGTCGTCCATCTGATAGATGGGCGCTGATCGCTGGACCAATTCCCTCCAGCGATAGACACCTGTGGGCCTCTTGGCATGTTGCAACCCGTAATGAGGAACGAGATTCTATGGTTGCAAGGACTATTGATGCAGAATTTATTCGTATCCTGGCAGGAACACACCAGATTCGACTTGCTTTCGATCGAATCGGTCCGAGAGAAGGAGATGACCATGTATGGATTGTCTATCTTCCAAGAACCACTGGAATTGATTCAAACGGCCTATTGGAGGGGTATCCTGCACACGACCCAGCGATTGAACAGATGGCTTCAGACCTCATGCCATGGTTAAATGGAGACCTGCGAACTGCTAGACCTGTGCCGAATCGAGAAGGTGCAGATCGACTAGAAATCCCATCTTCTGAACCGATTAGCGGTATCGAATCATCAATGATAATGATGGCAGCGAGCGCAGATATCCGTTGATTATCATCGTGAACCTCATAGGGTGAACTCCCGTGGCTAGGGTAATGCCGAAGTTCCATGGTCTCCGTAACTGTGTGACATGCGATGTCTACTGCACACCAATGAACTACGTGGACAACAAGGGGAAGCGCTACTGTATCGCCTGTTGGACTGAGGAAAACAACCCTGATCATCCAGAACTCGAAGCCTTGCGTCAAAAGGTAACGGAGGCAGTTGAGATCTGGAAATGTGCGAAGTGGACACGCGAGGAAGGACCGTTGCCTGTTGGTCCGAAATCTGTTCAATCGGACTAATCATTTCAACCAATCATTTACGGATTAGGTCTTCGACATTAGATGCATGACCTTTGTTCCAGATACTCTCGATGCCACCAATTGGGAATCACTACAACCGTTGTACGAAGACCTAGTGCAACGTTCAGTAGATACAGTAACTGGGCTGGAAGAACTCATTCGGGATGAATCAGAACTGAGAGAATGGGTCTCAGAAGCCGGATCCCGGCTCTATGTGGCAATGACTTGCTCAACTGATGATGAAGTAAAGAAGGAGGCGTACCTCGATTTTGTTGAAAACACAGAGCCGAAACTTTCCGAAATTGGCGATCGATTGAACCGTCGCATCATGTCTAGTCCAGTCATCAATGAATTAGATCCAAGCACCTATGGAGTAATGATTCGAGATATTGAGGCAGACATCCGCATATTCAGAGAGGAGAACATATCCCTCTACACCGAACTCACAAAACTTGGCCAAAAATATGAGGAAATCTCCGGATCAATGACAGTTCAATTCCAAGGAGAGGAACGCACCATGCAACAGATGGGGAAGTTTCTCCAAGTCACTAATCGAGATACTAGGGAAGAAGCATACAGAGCGGTATGGGATCGTCGCTTGAAGGATTCAGATATTATCGAAAATCTGTATGACCAAATGTTAGCAATTCGTCATCAAATCGCATTAAATGCGGGGTTCGAGAACTACCGTGACTATGCCTTTGTAGCCAAACACCGATTTGATTACACTCCCACGGATTGTGAGGACTTCCATCGAGCTGCAGAAAAAATCTGTGTTCCATTGTCAAGAACACTTGATGCACAGAGGAAGGAACTCCTGGCAGTCAATTCACTACGTCCATGGGATCTTGGAGTAGATGTCCATGGTCGTGATCCGCTTCGCCCGTTTGAAGAAGTCAATCAGATGGTAGCGGGTACATCCCGAATGTTCCACCGTATTAGCAATGAACTCGGAACGATGTTTGATAGCCTCCGAGACGGGGAATCCTTGGATTTAGACAGTCGAAAAGGGAAGGCGCCGGGAGGATACCAAATCAGTTTTGATCGAATTCGACGTCCATTCATTTTCATGAACGCCACTGGATTGCAGAGAGACCTCGAAACGATGGTGCACGAAGCGGGTCATGCCTTCCATGCAATGTATTCCAGTAAACAAGATCTAATCGACAATCGTAGCCCACCAATTGAATTCGCTGAGGTCGCTTCGATGTCGATGGAACTTCTTGTACACCCTCATCTAGATGAGTTCTATTCTCAAGACGATGCGGACCGAGCACGACGTGTCCACCTCGAAGGTGTCGTCGGACTACTTCCTTGGATTGCCACCATCGACGCTTTCCAACATTGGACGCACACACATCCAAGTCATTCACGAGAAGAACGCGCTGAAGCTTGGAGAGATCTAAGAAAACGCTTCGGAGCCAATGTAGATTGGAGCGGCATGGAGGAAATGAGAGATATCGGATGGCATAGACAACTCCACCTCTTCACCTACCCCTTCTATTACATCGAGTATGGAATTGCTCAACTCGGTGCTCTACAGATTTGGCTTCAATCGTTGGATTCCCTCGATGCTGCATTACAGAACTATGCACGAGCTATGGAACTTGGAGGGAAACTTCCGCTGCCCGCCCTATTTGAGGCTGCAGAACTTACATTCTCCTTCGGTCCAGAAACAGTGAAGGAACTAATTGATGCAGTTCAGACCCGCCTAGCAGATCTTCCAGCTTGATTCAGTCACGAATTCCATCTTCAACTACGCTGATGACTGCGTCACCTTCTGGAAGATTGGGGCTGTCAATCAGACGTGCGACACGTCGTCCGCCCTTCGACTTCCGGAGGTAGAGTCTGAAAGTACTGGCGTGACCCACAATATGGCCACCAATCGCTTTAGTCGGGTCCCCCCACATTGCATCAGGCTTGGACATGACCTGGTTAGTTACCAACACAATGGCGTTGAAAATGTCAGAAAGTTGCTTGAGTTCCTTCAAGTGACGATTCAACTTCTGCTGACGTGTAGCAAGCATTCCACGACCGACATATTCTGCACGGAAGTGACTAGTTAGAGAATCCACGATAATGAGTTTGACATCTACAGATTTTGACATCCGCTTGATTTCATCTACGAGAAGCATCTGGTGAGCCGAGTTGTAAGCACGAGCAACATGGATTCGTTCCAGTGCCTCATTTGGATCAATCCCTATTCCATTAGCCATCTGAGCAATGCGCTCGGGTCGGAATGTATCTTCTGTGTCAATGTAGAATACCTCGCCTCCGAGGCCACCTTGGTCAACTGGAAGGAGGGTGTTAACTGCAAGTTGATGCCCGATCTGTGTCTTACCACTGCCGAACTCGCCGAACACTTCGCAGATACTCTGAGTCTCAAAACCACCGCCAAGAAGCTCATCAAGTGATTGTGCTCCACTTCGAAGCTTCTGGACTTGCTTACGACGATCGAGAAGGGCTGTGCCGCTAACGAATCCACCGATGTTCGCGAGCTTCTTAGCACCCTGGATAATCTTCGAGGACACTGCTTCACCAAGTTCAGCCTGATCCGCAAGCTCAGATGGGCTCATCACTGCAACTGCAAGAAGGTCATCGAATCCGGCTTCCCGCAACTTCTCTGCAGTTGCAGGACCAACACCTGGTAGGTCCTCAATCGTCGGTTCGTTCTCGTCCTCCACATCAACCACGATTACTTCTTCGTCGATGTCGTCTTTGTTCGTTGCGGTCTTCTTCTTGCTGGCCATCTTGTTCACCTTGCGTTGCCTCCCAACCACGTGCCGGGGTATATGAACAAACGAAGGAGGCCTCAATTGGAAATCCATACGATTACAGCATTGGTTTCCATTGTGTGGGCTTTTTTTCACTTTCAGTCGATATTCAATCGATTGTGAAACTGATTACTCAGTGTACCTAACAACCACACTGGTCTCCTGCTGAACATTTTCATCCGAAACCGAGTCGCTTACCTCTAATGTCCAACCACCGACTGCAGGAGAGGTTTCCTCGTGCGTCCAAGTGTATGACTGGCCTTCATTAATCACCTGCGTGTAAGATATAATCTCAGTTCCAGTTGGATCTAGGAGTCGCCAGGTAATCTCAACATCAGCAGGTGGAGGGAATTGTGCAAAATTTTCTACATTTGTGATAGTCGATGAAATGGACATACTATGCGGCGATTCTACTGAATTATCAGACGGAGCATCAATGTGAAGATCTGCCGGCTCATCAACTCCAGTAGGCTGTGTCTGATTCAGGTAGTATGCGCCATTAACCACAATTCGGATTTCCTCTTCAGCAGAGTTTTCACCTGAATCATTTGCACCAGCAACGGATTGGAATACTCCATGTGATTCATAATCTCTGAAGAGGGTGCTTGCCTCAGCGGCATTTACCGAAACTCGTTGACCACCATCACCGGGATTTAACCAATATTCCGTCAACGCACCTCCGCTAGATTCTGTACCCAAGAAATCGAAAGTTACCCTAAGTTCATTCATCGCAGAGGTACCATTATTGGCGGATTTCTCAATGTGAACATTACCAGGCTCACCAGAAACAGAGACGTTGAGTTCAACTGCGCTTACAGTTCCTTCACCCGTACATCCAACAAATAACAAGACGACGAGGACGGCACCGAAGCGTAACCTTCCATCCATGATGTTTCTTCAACAACGGTTCTGCATAAACCAAGCGTTACATCTGCGTATATCGAGAGGTAATTGGTAGCGAGGGATGGATTTGAACCAACGATCTCCGGGTTATGAGCCCGACGGGATAACCAGACTACCCCACCTCGCTAGTCACTCGTGTCTGCCACCCCTATTTCAAGGACTCCGAAAGGGGAGAAGGCTCATTGAGTCGTTACCATAGAGAGTTACTGATGACAGGCAACCTGCTTGTCCAGAACGCGATGATGGCTCTCCCAAATGGGATTGTAGAAGGTGATCTGCGGGTCGTAAACGGCACTATCCATACTGTGGCTCCTAATGGAGGCCTAGTACCCAAAGACGGCGAGTTTGTCATCGATGCTACGGGCCTGCACCTCCTCCCTGGTGCAATCGACCCCCATGTCCACTTCCGAGACCCAGGAAATCCAGAGAAAGAAGACCTCGAAAGCGGGAGTAGAGCCGCAGCTTCTGGAGGCATTACTTCTTTCCTTGACATGCCGAACACCATACCTAATGCGACAAATCGAGTGGAATTAGAATCGAAAATTGCGTTGGCCTCCGAGAAGGCGGTAACCCATCATGGCTTTTTCATCGGCGCCACATCGGACAATGTCGCAGATCTGCAAAGTATCGAAGGCATGGATGGTGTCTGCGGCATCAAGATCTTCATGGGCAGTAGCACGGGGGATCTCCTCGTCCATGAGCAAGAGCACTTAGAGAACATCTTCGCGAACACTGGCGGCATCATCGCAACACACGCTGAAGACGAAAATCGGCTCCAAAATCGAATCCCTCAATTTGAGCATCGAACTGATATCGCTGCTCATGCAGAATGTAGAGATGTGGAATGTGCACTATTGGCAACTAAGCGGGCCTCTGCCCTCGCCAAAGATTACGATCATCGATTACATATCGTTCACTTAACCAGTGGATCTGAAGCCGATTGGTTGGCATCCAACAAAGGAGATCTGATCACGACCGAGGTATGCACTCAACACCTGACATTCGATCAGGACGATGTCGAAAAACTTGGAGTTCGTGCGCTCATGAATCCACCGATTAGATACACTGAGGACAGGGATACCCTGTGGAAACGCCTCAAGGACGGGACCATCGACTGTGTCGTAACAGATCATGCCCCACATACGCTCCAAGCGAAATCAATCGGTTATCCCAAAGCCCCTGCAGGTATGCCTGGTGTCGAAACATCTCTACCCCTCATGCTTACCCACGCGATGGATGGTAAGTGCAGTGTCTCAGACGTGGTAAGGTGGATGTGCGCAGGGCCTGCGAAGGTGTATGGCATGGAGAACAAGGGGTCACTCATCGAGGGCTATGATGGAGATCTAACATTGGTCGATTTGGAAACCCGACGCACTATCACAGATGATGATGTTTGGACAAAAGTTGGATGGACACCGTATGCAGGTATGGAACTCACTGGACTACCGATGTGGACTATCGTGGATGGCATTCCAGTTCATCGACGTACCCAAAATGGATCGTTCAGAGGTGAACCTCTAGCCCGGCCTGGACAAACTGGGCGTGTACTCAGATTCTCGTAGTCACGCGCCATCCGATTCAGGAGCCGATCCTTCGCCACCATCAGACGATTCTTTTGATCCCTCCCCCTCTGTGGATACAACTGGGCTGGTGTAGTATTCCAACCGCGGTTGCTCAGGTAATTCGACTGTTGATACATGAGTGAGGTTCTCTGTAACATGAACAGTCATGCCGTTCGATGAAATGGCATAGATGTAGTCACCCATGAAGATGGAACGACGGATGTCTGTAGAAGAGTACCAGTACTCTTGGACACCATCACCATAGAGGTTAGAATGGTCAACTTCACCATGAAGTGCGAGACTCTTGTTTTCAGTATCGACATCGACAAGCTTCAATGTGGAAACGAACTCATATCCATAATAGGAGTACAGGCGTCCATCCTCCTCGATTACATCGTAGACGTATCGGTTCGTTGAAAGGGGGACTGCGAGGAGACTCTCGGGGGCCCAATAGTTGAATGCCTTGTGTTCATAGGTCGCCTCAGACCATGACCAAGACCAACCGCATGAGCGTATGTTATCACAATTATCATCTAGGTACCCAGGGGAAAGCGCAAGTGAATCCGCCAAAATAGGATTCTCTAAATCACTCACATCGAAGAGGCTAATCTGGGTCTGAGACCAGTCAAGTCCGAAACCATCCTCTCCTGCGGGGCCGATACCGATAGTTAGGAGGAGATCTTCGTTCACTGGATGGATGTAGGTCGAGACACCAGGAACCTCAAGTTCACCGAGAATTGTTGGATTAGTTGGATCAGAGAGATCGATTGTCCAGAGTGGGTCGATGTTTCGGAACGTAACAAGGTAACCAATTTCACCGACGAAACGAGCACTCCAAATACGCTCACCGCAGGCGATATCATTGATCTCACCGACTGTCTCAAGAATGCCGTCACCAACATCCTGCAGAACAGATACGTGGTTCGATGGGCCGAGGCATTCCGGTACCTCTGGCTCAATCAAGAGATCGGAATCTGTTGAAATTGCAACATCGACGGCTTCAGCAACATCGACTGCTATATCGGTCGCTGCCAACCACCAACGATCCCAGTTATCCGATGTGGATGCGACGCGGATACTACCATCGTGCTCGGAGATAGAGAACTGATCCTGCACATTACCTATCACGCGACCGGAACCGATGTATTCGGTATTCGCCGGTTCCGAGATGTCGAAGGCGTGTATATTGGTCTCATCGGACCAATCGCTACCCCAATACCACCACCAATCGTTGGCCGGTTCTGCGAGTACCATTGTGTCCCCCGAAGAGTAGACATTTACCCAAGAGGAGCCAATATGATCGACCTGGATGGTTGCCTCCTCCTCGAACAGAGCTATTGTGGAGATTGTAGTAAATCCACGAGAAAGTGAACTATCGGCCATCGAGAACTCGCTACAATCGCCAGAAGTTACTGGATGTGTCATGATTGTGTCACCGATGCGCTCATGGATCCGTGGAGCGAAATCCTCTAGCACAAGACCATCGGCTACCTCCCTGTTGTGAAGGATTGCGTCATCGACTGAACTGTTCCAAACATCCATCCGGTTGTAGCGGTCATTGATCTCCCAGTAATCCTGTGGCAGTTCGGGGTAGTGAAGCAGTCCATCGATGTAGGTCGTGGCATGCGTAACGCTACGCATCGTCCCGTTGACGAGGCGTGCAGTATGGTAATGCCCTTCGACGAAAATCTCTCGCTCAATCACAGGATCGCTGCGGTTACTAACGTCGATGACCGTGTACTGCACGAGGTTCGACATACGATATCCGTAGTATCCCCACTCATCTGCCTCTCCCATCACCATCAGGGCACGGAGAGGGTCATCCATCTCGAGATTCCAGTAGTATAGATTGGAGACGAGCACAAGGCGGTCTCCATCAAGAAGCATCTCTCGCGGGGTGCCATCTAGAGTCATGTTGGAGGCCATCTCTAACTGACCGAACTCTGGAACGCCAAGGACTACGAGATGCCCATTGTTGATTACGTAGATCCAGCGGCCGTCAGTCTTGAGGAAGTCTGCCTCATCCACACCATCCTCCTGGTTGTTAGTTCCAGAGTAGTCCTCACCCTCAACAGGGGCGGAATTTCCAGATTCTGAAGTCGTAGAGCCAGCGACTGGCGCACTACTTTCCGTAGCCATATCGTCTGAAGCCATCTCGGCAACACCATCCATCATGACATCACCCTCACGGAGAGCATAGTAGTACGAATCCGTCCAATGCCAGTAGGCGTTCTGATCGAGGGATACCAGAGCCTCCTCAAAGGCTGCATCTTGTAAATCATCTAAGAGATCCGAACAGGCATCATAGGTCTGAAGGGCAGGAGATGATCGAGCTCGCTCTCCGATTTCTAAAGAGGGATAATCATTGGAAGAATCTTCGATATCTTGGATGATGTCATCCACAATACTCAGGCACCCTACGAGACTAGTACCAATCATGAGAATTGTCAACAGAAGCGCGTACTTGCGTATGTGTCCCATTTTTGAAACTATAACAGGGTATGATATCAAGGAATTGTTGCATTGTTCTGATTCCGATGAAGATGCCCTCTTTGGTTCAGACGCGGTTTGAATAACCAGAGATATGATACAAGGGTAATGGTCGATGAGCAGGACCTCGGCTCTGTGGCTGCGGAAGCAGCTGAGAAGGAGAAGATTCGTAATTCTGCGCGTACTGTAATTGATACCTGTATGCAACTACGGGGTCACGAAAATCTACTAATTGTCACCGATCCACATACTGCAGAAATTGGACAGGCACTCTATGAGGCAGGATCACTGGTCTCGGATCGAGTCCTCATGGTGATGATGCCGAGTACACATCGCCATGGCCAAGAGCCACCAAACCCGGTAGCTGATATGATGCGTCGCCAACACGTTGTAATCGCTGCAACGCGCTACTCATTGACTCATACCCGTGCTAGGTTAATCGCCTCCAAGGATGGAGCAAGGATAGCCACAATGCCGGGAGTAAATCGGGCGATGTTCATTGAAGGAGGCATGACTGCCGATTTTGATACTCTTCAGAATAATATCGCCACCATGGGCAAGGTTTTGAGACGACATCGAAGCGTTACCATTGAAGGAAATGGAACAGAGTTGAATTTCGATATCTCTGGCCGTTGGAATCTTGAAGACAACGGCATTTGCAACCGACCGGGACAAGTCACGAACCTTCCAGCGGGCAAAATCTTCTCTCAAGTCAAATCGGATACTGTGACAGGTTCAATCGAAATCGACGGCGCCTGGGACTCTATCGCCCTCAAGTCACCAATCAGTATCGTCTTTGATCAAGGCCGCCTTATTGGAATCGAAGGGCCAGAGGATGGTCATCTCAAAGAGCAGATTGACGAACTTACCGAGGATGGCATGGATACTATCCAATTAGTTGAATTCGGATTCGGAATGAATCCTCAAGCGAGGATAACCGGTAATGCACTCGAAGATGAGAAGGTTCTCGGAAGTTGTTACATTGTCTTGAAACAGGCCAAAAATCGGCGAGGAATTGAAATCAGGTCCAGCGCAGTCTCTACAAAATCAACAGTTCGTCTTGGTGAAAAATACCTAATCGATTCAGGTGAATTCCAATCTGACTGATCACATCAGTCGGTTAGAGCACAGAGGGCAGTGCCGCCAGTGATGCTCCACACCAATTCCACATGAAGCACAAAAGACACCGGTCTGGATAGTAGCTCGGATTCCGATTGCCCCCGCGTTCCGTACTTTTCCTGTACCCGCCGGACGTGGTGCGGCTGCAGCGCTAGGTGCACCGGATGGGAGAGCTCCGAAAGTGGGCTGTGCGGCCTGTCCGAATGAGGGTTGAGTTGGGGCCGGGCGGCTCCCAATAGGGGCACGGGATGGGGCAAGAACAGTTGGGGTATCAGCAGGAATCGGTGCTTTCGGTGGAACTGATTCCGGAGACACATCCGCCATTTTAACTGGATCTTCAGTAACTAATGATCTCGTTTGATTAGGAGCAGGGGTAACGACAGGGGCAGGGGTTGGAACAGAGAACGCAGAGGCGAGAGAATCGTCTTCAGGGCCAGAATCAACAGATAGAGAAGAATTGGTAGAGGGCTGATTGTCTCCTGAAAATGCGGCTGCAAGGGCGTCTTCAGCATCAGAGATATTCTGAGGATTGGGGATAGATTCTGGAGTTATAGTGACTGGTTCTGGAGCTACAGAAGTTACAACTTCAACAGGATTAGGAGAGGTAGATTCAGTGGTAGGTTCTGCAACCTTCGGAGGAGGAGCACCTTCAGGTGCACGGATAATTTTGGATGCGACCTGGGTCATACTGAGTACCGATAGGCCTGAAACCTCAAGAGTTGTCTTTGCCTTATCCAATACCTGATCCAACTGTGCCTTTAGAGCAATCAATCGGACCCGATTGGTAGAAGCGTCAACAATCAGCTCCTCGAATGCAGCAATATAGAGGTCAAGTTCCTTGATACCTCCAACTGTATGGCCAACAGCAAGTAACTTGAGGATTCTGAATGGATCGTTGAATGTATCCAACGCAGCGATTTCCTCAGTAGGTATGTCCGGGGCAGTACCTTCGTTTCCTTCAGAATCCTGTTGACCCAGATAGAGACGTAGAGGGTCAGTCATCGTAAGAATGCCAAACGGCCCCGCGAATAGATAGTAAATCTCACCAGATTCACAACCCAAACGTTCCGAAACAACATCGAAATCAAACTGCCCAGTTAGTAGAAGGTCGCTGGTCAATGTCAGAAACTCACCAAGACCGTTGAGGCGATCTGTCTCGTTCAATCGGAGAATAAGATCTGAGGTCTGGGTGACGCCGAAATACGCCGATGTCTCATCGACATCGATGCCGTCTGTCGGAAGAGAGGCGCCCTCAACTTCAGATTCGGTCATCTACGCCCACCTCTTTCATTCGGTCGGTGCAGGTGATTCATGAATCAATCTGATGGCTCTAGTCTACGATTTGATTCTCATCGAGATGTATCGAGAATTGCTCGCGACTGTTCTGCACTCCAGCCACCAGCCCTCTGCAGTTGTCGAAGGATGTCCCGATCCTCCTTTCCATCACCAATCATCGAACGCGCCATCTCAATGGAGGCAAGGACCTGTTCACTCTTCGGATTATCGAATAGGGAATCAAACGGTACCGAGGGATCCGAAGTGGGCTTCACTGTTTTGACGGCCTTCTTAGCGACCTTCTTGGTGGTCGGCTTCATTGGTTCTTCTTCCGATGTTGTCGATACCACACTCGCCGTGCGACGTACCCGACGGACAGGAGCAGCTTCTGAGAGGTCCGTTTTACGAGGGTCGATACGAGGAGTTGCAACCTTTGGGATATCATCTAGGTTAGCCTTGACAGGAGTTCGAACCACTTGAGGAGCCCGTGAGGGAGGAGTTTTCTGTCGCTTCGGCGGGCCTGTACTACGAGCGGGAGGTCCTGACTTCCTCTTAGGTGGCCCTGTGGATTGACTAGGTGGAGGACTTCGTGATGGAGGGGAAGCAGATGGACGTGGTGTCGATGGTCCACGACGAGGAGGTTCCGATTGTTTCTCTGCACGATTAGATTTCGAGCCGAAACTGAATCCACGTGGCTCATCGTCATCATCATCGTCATCGTCATCATACCAGTCATCTTCGTCCTCATCATCATAATCGCCGCCAGTGAAGATTCTCAGAACTAGCATGATGACGATTAGAAGTGCGAGGACGCCTCCCACTCCTGCTCCGATCATCATCGGATCAATACCGCCCGTATTCTCATTTCCAGCCTGTTCAAGTTGTTCACTGGTGCATCCGTTAGATTGGTCAACATAGACCCCAGATGGGCTATCTGGACAGATATCTACTGTATCGTAGACCCCGTCTCCATCAGTATCGGTCTTGTTGACGTATGGGCATCCAACTCCGCCTTCACCTCCCATTATATTGGTTCCAGAATTACCATCCTCAACCCCTGGCACGTCAGGGCATTGGTCCGGATTACTGCCATCAGATTCATCGCCGTATCCATCGCTATCACGATCTCTCCACTGTGTGGAATCGTTGGGGAATGCATCTGCTGTACCAATAGGTGGTACGGAATTAGCAGAGTCCGGATCGGACCAACCGTCACCATCGCCGTCAGGACAACCATTCCGATCTTCATCAGATTCTCCAGAAATAGATGGACAATCATCAGCATCCACACCTTCCGCATTGTCACCAAAGCCATCGCCATCAACATCAGTCCACTGTGTTGCCTCAGTTGGGAAAGCATCCTCTATGTCATCGATACCATCGCCATCACTGTCAACACCGGCAAGGACACAACCAGTATCGTCGACAGCTGCCCCAATGGTCGTAGATGGGCAATCATCGAGATCATCAGTGATACCATCGCTATCGGTATCACGCTGGGAAGGAGCGCAGCCGTTCGCATCTATTTCTGCAGCACTGTATGATGAACTGGTGTCAGCACAAAGATCGTCAAGATCACGTACCCCATCACCATCAGTATCAGCATTCTTCTGAGCATCACTACAACCATCTGAATCAACAGATGCGCTGGAGGCAGTACCTGGGCAAATATCTGCAGGATTTAGGACGCCGTCATTATCGTCATCACGCTGTGCATCTGCGCATCCATTCTGGTCCACCTCTGCCCCAGATGTGGTGTTTGGACAGAGGTCCGAACTATCGGCTACACCGTCAGCATCCGCATCATCTATTGGTGCAGGGCATCCATCACCCGGGATACCATTCAACACACCGGGAATACTCACACATTGGTCGCCTCCCTCTTCCTGAGGGAAATCCCCGAAGCCATCGCCATCTCTGTCACGCCACTGTACTGGATTATCGGGTAGTGCATCACCACGCTCGTTCACACGTAGTCCTGTGTTCTGGTCGATATCGAATGAATAGAGATTAGAATGCCCATCACCATCAGTGTCGAGGCAGCCCCAGCGATCAAGAGAAGAATTCCCAGTTACTGTCGGACAGTCATCGCTAAGATTAGCCTGAGGGACCCATTGGCCAACACCTCCTGCCCTTGTCGCATTTAGAGCGGGGTCGTCCCAGTTGTCACCATAACCATCGTTGTCCGTATCTGACCACTGCCATCCATCGGTTGGGAAGGCATCCCTAAGGAACGCACCAACTGAATTGTTGTCACCATACCCGTCGCCATCTGAATCAGCCCACTGTTGATGACACAAAGCGCCACAAGTGTTCTCCGAGGAGGTATCTGTTGGGCTCCAAGGCCACAAATCTGCACCATCCTCAACTTCCCAAGCATCATCACTAATCGCGCTTGACGCAGCAGTAGGGTCGCTGTACCCATCACCATCGCTGTCAACACATCCTGCACGATCATAGATACTCAGGCCGAATAATTCGAGACATTGATCACCATCAGGATCAGATGAATTGTCGCCAACACCATCACCATCTGCGTCGACCCATTGCTTGATGTTATCAGGGAATTCATCGGCTAAATCTGTACCACAACAGTCAGGACCATGGTTGTCTCCGATACCATCTCCATCAGAATCCTTGGCCTGGAACCAGTTGAGAGGTGACAAATCTCCATTCGAATATACACCATCATTGTCTGACCAACCGTCTCCATCGGCATCACTGCATCCGACTCGGTCGTAGTACGAGTGCCCATTACTAGAGCAATCATCATTGAAGTTTGACCAAAGATCATTGTCTACATCACCACATCCTGTGTCGCCATACAAACTGCTGCCCACATCGGTCATACAGTCATCCATTCCTGGACCTACTGCATTGTCTCCGAAACCATCTCCATCATAGTCAGACCACTGCCCCCCTTGTTCAGGTAGATCATCAATTATATCCGGAATGAAATCACGGTCAGTGTCAACGTCAAGATGAATAGCGATTGCATCCATTGTTCCAGAGGTCTTTCCAAACAATACCATTCCGATACGTTCACCGGTACGCTCTACTAGGGATAGACCAGCAGATGCATCGAGATCTAATCCACTAAGAACTCCATATGGAGTCTCAACCGATCCATCCGAACGAATGCCGAACTCCATAACAGGGGAGCCTTGCATCGCTACTGACTCGACAGATGATGTCAAAGAAGAGAGCGAACAATCCAACATACTCGTCAAAGATACTGGACAGAGCAGTGGGCTAACCATTGGATCGCCATAGCTTAATCGGAAATATTGTGATGACAGGTTGACACCATCCAAAGAAATTGAGGAACCATTGTGACTGGTCCCTGAATATGTCCAGTTGAAACGTTCCTCGAACACCGTAGAGTTGTTCGAGAAATCGATTACAACCCCGAAACCACTCGTATTCACAGCAAACAATGACTCACCAGAATCAGTCCAGAAGGCACGCAGGTGGAGATAATCATCCATCTCTGAGAGATTGTGAACGGTTTCGTTCGAAGTCGTCCAAGCATCAGCATCAAATCTCAATGTCCTGAGCCCATCCGATGCAGCATAGGTTACAAGGGTCTCATTTGACGAGGACATACCCGCTACATCGAAGTGAGAATAGTTTGCTTCACCTATAGGGCTGAGAGCAATCGACTCCCATCCACTGGAATTCCATTGAGCCGCCATCAGCGTGGCATCATCTCGCCAGAACATGAGATTCCGTTCGAGGTCAATTATCGGAGTTCCATTTAACAAACCAAGAGATGGGCCAGAGGAAAACTGGAAGCCCGAGTTCGTGGCGTTCGCGAATCGAAGGACCGAGGAACCTAGCATGTAACTAGTCCTCAGTTCACCATTTTCACCAATGATTAACTGAGGTGAAGCGCCGGCATCACCAGTCGATTCAACTACCGCTACCGATGCAATCTGTCCAATCTCACGGTTCAAACAGAGTGTTCCTTGGTTACACTCAGTGAGGACCATTATACGACCTGATTCGGTTACGTCAAACACTGCGGCTTCAGAATCAAAAATGGTCTGATGCCATTGGCCTGTGGAGGAGAATAGCTCATCTGGACGATCGAAGATGACGTATTCAGTATCAGTTTGAACACCAATCACTGAACGGTCGCTTCCGTCAATAACCAAATCAAGTGAATTGAAGCTGGAAGAGTCACCGAAAGGACCCGGGATACTTGCTATCTCAAAATCAAGATGTTCGTGGATAGGAAGATCGCCTACCCCGACGAAAATCCATTCCTCCTGACCATCGCCATCTAGGTCAGATAATCGAACGACATCTGAGAGATCCTCCATCTCATATATTCGAGGAGTGGGAAGAAGGCCTGTCGAAGACCCCCATAGGAGGATGAGGTCGCCATCATTGCCGACACCAGGACGAATTGCCCAGACATCATCGTAACCGTCACGATCCACATCACCAGCAGCGGCCATGTGGACGCCTAAACGGGACCCTGCTGATGGACCATCGATTGTCTGATTATAGGTGCCTCCGAAACCAGAGGCGCTACCAAACAAAACATGTAATGCTCCTACTGAACTGGGACCTGCTGAGTCAACATATGGCTCACCAATACCGAGATCATTGAAGCCATCACCATTCACGTCCCCGATGACTTCCACAGCATATCCTAGGAATGTACCTTGCAGAGTTCGAGTCCAAGTGGAATCTGGAGAAGTCGAATGACCGATGGCACTACCTGTATGCAAATCGACGCGGCCGTATCCAGTGAGATCGGTTAAACCCCCGGCTGAAGAAATTACCATGTCATCGAAGCCATCGCCATCGATATCACCAAGAGGCTCAATCGCCCAACCATACTGCAAATTAGTGCCGCTGCCTGTTAGAACAAGTCCGGAAGAAGATGGAGGCGATAATCCTCCGTGAAAGATGTGGATTCGTCCAATGGACGAACCTGAACCCGATTCCAGATTTGCTAGGACTGCCCAATCCTCATACCCGTCATTCTGTACATCACCGATTGGAACAATCTTTGCTCCAAATCCAGAACCTTGGTCCCCAGTATGGTTCCAAAACAACTGCAGCCCACTAACTGTCCCGAGGTGTATCTCAGCGCTATCTTCTCCCGAACTTCCCAACAACAAGTCATCACAACCATCGACGTTCATGTCGGCAACCTCTGCATAGTGCTCACCTAAGGTCAGAGCAATCGTAGAATCCGGTAAGGAGTTCACACCGCTTGTCCGTCCTCGATGAATCCCAATTTCATCACCCGTGATGACTACAATATCAGAAACTCCATCGCAATCGAAATCACCTTGAATCAACCCAGGAGAAGAATCAATCCCATCTGGATCGGTAATAGTTTCAACAGGGTCGATTGTGATTCTACCCTCACGTCGGCCACTCAAACTTCGAGCGAACTGGATTAACGTCTCATTCTCTCCAGCATATACAGTCTGAATGTCATCGCCTTGACCATCATCATCCAGAGGTGCGCCAATGTAGGCGCCCGCATCGATGTTTGTCATATTCATTGAAGGCCATTCAGCCGCACGAATCAAACCTGAAACCTCGTGGAGAATATGGACAGAGGTACCTTCTTGACGTGCAGAAAAACCCTCGATTGCAGACTCGATTACGGGCTCATGCTCCCAATAAGTCGAGGTATAGTAAGACGCATGCAGATAATCTGTACTAGAGTCAATCCACAGGACAACATCTGTACCGGCGCCCCCGCTAACATCCTCATCTCCTGAGAGGACTACGAGGTCAATTGGACCTGTAACGGTTCCAAAGTCAGTTACAGTCCTCACATGCCAGTCCTGTAAATTCACGTAATGATACGGCGTATCTATCGCGAACTTCAACTCATTAGCCGTGACATCGAGGTAAGCAATTCGAGCCCTGTCCCTTGCATCCAATTCGATATCACATGATTGGCCCACAACATTAGTCGTATGATCATCAACGATTGTTCGAACTACTATACCAGTTGAATTGAGATGGAAGTACTCTAGAGATCCTGAGGTTCCGTTGTGCACGCATGCATGCATACCACCAAAACGATCGAGGACCATATCAAGATCCGAGTAATTATCCGAATGGGACGTTTCCCCTCCATGGAGTAAATGAAGGATATTGAACTCACGCAGAGAACGCGTTGATTGGACTGTCCAATCTACTCCAAGGTGGGTGATATCAGCCCCTGCCAATGCCTCCCCCCAATCATTGGATGGTAACGGCGCTTGGATTGTGGCACTTTGCACTGGCTCCTCCTCTAGAGCCATGGGCGGCTGAACGAGAGGAGAGAGAACAGAGAGTAGCATGAGAAGAACGAGGAGGCGCTCCTTCACCACTTTCACCGCCGTATGGCCGCACGGCCACAGCGCACCTACTCCCATCCATGTCCTAAAGGGTTCAGCCTTGACGACTCTTCATCGGATAAATCAAGACGGAGGACCTCTAGTTCGGTACATGACTACCCTCCTCTGTTTACCAGGGAAGGATTTGGACAAGATCCATGTCCCACCACATACTCTCTCGATTGGTGTGGATTCGGGAGCGGACAATGCTCTAGATTACGGAATCGAATGTAGTATGATAGTGGGCGACCTTGATTCAGTAAACCGAACACGCCACATAAATGCGGAATTTATCGAGCTCCCATCACAGGAGAAAAATGACCTTGAGAAAGCATTAGATTTCTGCCTCGACCGCGGTTGGACCGACATCATGATCATTGGAATGCGTGGCGGACGTCCAGATATGGAAATGGCTAACATTGCCGCAGTGATGGCTGCCGATGCTTCACTTCAGATACAGATGCTGCATCCAGGTATGCTCGCTCTCCGAGTAAACTCACTGAATCCTCTCGATATGATTGCACCAATTGGAACGCAAGTCTCAATCTTCACAAACACTCTCACAGTAGTACAGACCTCTGGATTGGAATGGGATATCGATGGAGTATTGGAACCGGGTTCACGGGGTGTCTCAAACCTCACAAAGGAGGCGAATTTTACGATAGAAGGAGAATCAAATATCCTAGTTTTCATCGGGAATAATCAACCTTCAAACGGGATCCAAGACGCCTGAGCACCATCCCACCAATCCATCCGGCCATCTGGATGCTGGCGCCATGTGATACCTTGGGGGTCAGTGTATGTCGGCAACTCATCTGTAGATTCATCCACCGGATCAATCTCGGGAGGTGGTGCAAGAAGGCCGTCCTCAAGTGAACCCATGGAGTCACGAGGACCCCGACGCATTAGGAGGCCAACGAAAGCACCGAGGAGGATTCCTATGAGAACACCGCCCCCTGCAATGGCTCCTGCCGAAGCTTGCACATTCATGAACAATGGAACTGGTTCATACTCGCCTCCAATGGACGCATCCGGCCAAGTCCCATCATCTGTAATGTTCCCAAGCGTAGGATCGTTAGCATCTGATGGAGGGAGACGGACCAAATTAACGCCCATCGTAGTCGACTGCATCTGGGCATTCGTCGCAACTACGCGAATTTTATGCACGCCAGGAATCCAAAGGCCACAATCAATATCGTTGATATCCGAGGTCTCAGTCTGCTGGCCTCTTGGATCAATCACAGTCCAACCATAAGTGAGCATCGATGTTGTTGAGTTCTCATCAATCACTGCCTCCACAGCACAGCCTGTGCCCATCCGCTGATTGTCACCAGTAACCACGAGGTCGAATGCCGGTGCAGGATGATTCAGAATAGTTACGTCAAGAGAGGTAGAAGCCCCGAATCCAAGGCCGTTGGTATACTGGAGAGACACCGTGTACTGTCCTGCTGGCCATCCACTGCAATCGATTGGAGCGGTATCATTCAACACCTGCCATGGAACACCAGTCAAGGAGACAACACCCATCTCACCATAGTGCGCTCCAACCTCATCAGAGAATGTCCGTAGAATGGAGCATGCCTCGCCCGTGTATACTTCGGATCGCCCTTGGAAATCGAGAGCGAGTGAAGGTGGATCTAACGCAGCTGTCAAGTCGTAAGTTCCAAGATCTTCCTCGTAAACAATGACCTCCATATCATGATCCCACACTCGAAGATGTAGCGTGTAACTCGCCATCTCCCAGGCTTGAATATCGATTGATCCAAACTGTGTCTCTCCAGAGGTAAGTGTTAGGTTGTTCCAAAATGGTAGAACAAGCCGTCCAGTCTCAACAACTACCTGAACACCTGCATTGGATTGCGTAGAGGCATTGACTGCGTAAATTACACGGAGCATGTCGATATTTCCATCATTGTCTAGGTCCATTGGGTCCACTCGACTCTCACTGAGCATAACACCCGATTCCGCCATGGCCATACTCGCCGAAAATGGTAGTAAAAGAGCGCTAAGGACGAACGCAATCAGGACACGCCGCATCAGAGATCACCTCGACGACGGCCAAGCATCATTCCAAACAGTGTCAAAGCAAACATCGTGAAGGGGATAAGATAAGTGAACAAAGAAGCTGTAGGGTTGGAAGCCATCAGCATAAACTGAGCATTGGTGAATCCAAACTCATCGGAATACCCGTCACCATCGCCATCTGGACAGCCCTGTAAATCAATGGTGGAGGAACCTGATGTTTCTGGACAATCATCACGGAGTGAACCGATTGCGTTATCCCCAAATCCATCGCCATCCATATCTGCCCATTGAACTCGGATTCTAGGGAAAGCATCCGCCGTCCCATTGGGGCTCGCACCCCATTCATCATCTGGGTCACTGTAGCCATCACCGTCCGTATCAGGGCAACCAAGTCGATCTAGCAAGCTAATGCCTTCAGAAAGCGCAGCATTTGGGCATGAGTCCGGCATGTTTCCGTTAGGATTGTCGCCATATCCGTCACCATCAGTGTCCTCCCATTGCGTCACATCATTCGGGAACCGATCGCCTAGGTCACTCCAGCCATCGCCGTCTGTGTCGGGACATCCATATCGATCATCCTGACTCGTACCTGGTGTCTCTCTGCAACGGTCGGGGTTAGTGCCGACTGGCTCGTCGCCGTAACCATCACCGTCGAAATCTCGCCACTGAGTGTAATCGTCGGGGAAGGCATCTGCAAGACCCGCAGGATGGGGGAGCCAGCCGGAATCAACCTGTGGATCACTCGCACCATCTCCGTCAGAGTCCGGACAGCCCCATCGGTCAATGGTCGATGTTCCAACCGTCACCTTGCAAGCGTCGGGCCTCCAGGCAGATTCGGATTGATTGTCACCGTATCCATCTCCATCAGTATCAGCCCATTGACTGGCTTGATCATTGAAGGCGTCAGCAAATCCACTTGGGTGGGCTGGCCAGTCCGCATCGGAATTACTGTATCCATCACCGTCAGCATCTGGACAACCATAACGATCCATAGTTGAGGTTCCAGCACGATCCATACACCCATCAGGATTTAGACCACTGGAATTGTCTCCATAACCATCTGAATCCATGTCTGCCCACTGACTTGGTTCGGATGGGAAGTAATCCACCTGAGTTGCTCCAGGACCCTGATTATCGCCCCATCCATCACCATCACTGTCATCCCATTGAGAAGGGTTGTCTGGGAAGGCATCTGGAGAATCTCCATCTGGATTGTCACCGAAGCCGTCCAAGTCGCGGTCTGCCCACTGAGTATCGTCAGTCGGGAAAGCATCGGAACCATTCTCCACTCCCCAATCTGTATCCGGATCAGACCAACCATCAACATCCGAATCTGGACAGCCGATGCGATCCTCCATTGAGCTACCCCACCTTAGTGGACAAGCATCGGGCTCAGTAGCACCCTCGTAGAATACCCCTACACCTGCCTCCGCCCTACTGGCATTCCAATCGAAATTATCCCAATTATCACCATAACCATCGAGGTCATAATCCGACCACTGAGTGGAGTCAAACTCGAAGGCATCAGCACCATCGGAGACGTTCCATGACTCAGTCGAGAAGATTGCAGTAGGGTCTGGATCAGACCAACCGTCTGCATCGGAATCACGGCAGCCATATCGGTCCTGATCTGAATTACCGAAGTATTGCGGACAATGGTCGGGCATAGTTGCTGGCGCCGGATTGTCACCGTATCCATCACCATCTCCGTCACTCCACTGCGTGCCATCTATCGGGAATCGATCACCTGTATCGGACCATCCATCAGAATCGCCATCAGGACACCCCTTACGATCCTCGGTCGATGTTCCGGGGACATCGTCACAATCATCCTCTGAGTTAACAAAACCGTCCTCGTCTGTATCCCGATTGGTGGTGTCAACCGAGGGACTGATTGTGTAATCAAAATCGTCACGTGCGCATGTAGAAAGGGACTTCACCATGATGTACCATGTTGTAGGGCCTGTATGGGAACCCCAATCGGAAGAGGAGGGGTTCACCAGAGCAGAGATACTTGCAGAACCACTGCTTGAGAAATCCTGATCGAAGTGCTTCTGATCGCGTTCCATTACACCATTGACATCTTGAGAATCCCAGATTTGCACCTTACCTTCCCAATGATCAGTCCCAAAGCATCCGAAGAAATCGAAGCCATAATCTCCTGTTGGCGATGTCACGTCAACCTCAAGACGATCGCCGTTCAGAATGTCAATCGTCCACCAATCAGTTGAATCTCCATCATGATCTACGGCGTCCGAGGAGCTACTTCCATCAGTGAGAACATTTGCTGTACTCCAATCATCGTCAGCAATGGCTGTTGGAAGCAAAGAAACCAGAAGACAGAGGAGTAACGCAGACGCTAGTAAACGTCGCAAGATGAAGCGATTATGAGAAGGCTGACTTAAGTCGCCGCCGGCGGAACGGTCCGCGATGAGGTGCTCCATCATGACCTCACTCGCGTCCCCGTGTAAATCAGTTGTGTGCGAGATTAACTACTGATTTTGATATGATTTAGAGATGGAATGCATTCAAATCAAAGCACTGAACCCGCGATTCATGGGTGAAACGCTACCAGTTCATGTCACGGTCGTAATTCCGACCCGAAACGAAGAAGCAGCCATCGTCGACACGATTCGCTCCGTACCCAACGACGGATGGTGTGAGAAGCTTGACTTTTTGATAATCGACGGCAATTCCACAGACCGAACTCGCGAGCTTGCCGAGAGTGAAGGAGCTACGGTCTATCTTGAGGAACGAAGAGGATACGGCCGAGCCTACAGAACAGGTTTCGCTATGGCATCCGGGGACATAATCGTCACAATGGATGCGGACTGTACCTATCCAGGAGAAGAAGTCCCAGACCTAGTGCGGAAACTCATCGAGGATGACCTTGAATGGATTACCTGCGATCGCCTAAGACGCGCAGAAAAGGGATCTATGTCTGGACTTCATGGTTTAGGAAATTGGGTCCTCTCTACCACTGCGAGAGCTCTCTACTGGTATGGAATCCATGATTCACAGAGTGGCATGTGGGTATTCAGAAAGAAAATTCTTGAAGATGAAAGAATCCGGCCTACAAACGACGGGATGCCACTATCGGAGGAATTCAAGATTCGCGCACGCCGCTACCTTGGGCGTAAGAAAGCGATTGAGATTAGCGTTCCTTACCGAGAACGTGTCGGCGATGCTGAGATCAACACATGGGGCGACGGATGGAAGAATCTAAGATTCCTTTTCTCTATGCGACTCGGTCTTGCTCGATCGAAGACCGAATGGGGACCATGATCAGACATTATCCCAATCTAGGTCGCCACCACGAATCTTGCCGTCATCCTCCTCCATTGGAGCATTATCGGCTGCATCCATATTCATCGGAGACATCGCCGCATCCGCTGCACTGACTTCAGTTGTGGCGTCCCATCCAGCCTTGGCACCTGCGGGAGCACCCCCCCAAGATTCAATCAGTTCAAGATCACGAGCAAGTGATCGCCGACGATTGAACATAATCAACCCACCAAGAAGGATTACTACAATTATCACTCCTCCAATAACTGTGGTTATATCGCCACGAAGTTCCTCAAGAATTCCGCCAGAATCGACAGCTCCCTCTACATTGATTGTAACAGCGATTGTAGGGGATACTGTATCTCCATCTGTCGCCCACGCCTCAAGACGCGCATATCCTCCGCCATTCGGCGTCCATAGGACTGACCCGGACCAGATACCATCGTCTGCTACCTCGTCTACTCCAGAACCATTGTCATTGAGTTGGATCGTCGAACCAATTCCATCCTTAGCAATCCTTGCCTGAACTTGCCCGGTTGTTCGGTCTGGATCATCTAGCACGACTGTGATGATGACATCAGTAGCCTCGTCAGCACGGATAATTTGCGGATTATGAGAAAGCGAACTCAACATTGGTGAACTCGAACCAGCTGTGATGTTGACCATATCTATGCTGATACTTCCAAGTGAATCGATTACTGTAAGATGAATTAGGTGAATTCCTGGCGAAGGCTGGTACGTAAGGTTCGGCTGTGTGGAAACAACAGTACCCATAGGAGCATCAATTCTCCATTCGTAACGAATGATGTCATCATCGTAATCGTATGATTCTGCACCTATGAATTCGAGAGATGCACCCGGTGGAGCATAGGTACCCTCAGTGATATTCCCAATAACTGCAACCGGAGCCGATGGATCAACCTGAAGGGTTTGCTGGTAGATACGAACTGCTCCGGTCTCATCTTCCAGAGTGAAAGTCAAGGTATGGGTACCAGACAAGAGGTAGTCGTTGTACCAGTAATCGATTGTTCCATTCTCAAGAAGCGGGTCAGTGTGTAAATCACTCGTGATTGAAACCGTGAACATATCTCCATCCGGATCGAATGAATTACGGAAATCAAAGAGTACTGGTCCATCGCTAGATACGCTGATTCCAGGGACAGGGGAATCAAGAATCAAAATTGGTGCACTAGCGCTCACCTCGACACGTACCATAGCGGTTGCAGGAGAACCTGATCCATCGTCGATAGAAAGTGTGACGTCATGAATACCCGCAGGCAATCGAATATCGACAACCCAATCACTTCCCAGAGGTTCTGAAAGCAGGTTTGAAGTCCACAAAACACTAACCAAATCACCATCTGAACTCTCGTATTCGTTGCATACTAAGGTTGCAAGCGATTGCTCGGGGCAGGTTAGATCCCAATCTCCTGAACCACTACCGTTGAAGCGAATGAGTTCCGCGGAATCTGTTGTCATTCCAGATGAAGGAGAATCAATGACTGCAATCGAAGGAGTGTTGTTAACAATCAGTAGAATGTTCAGCAGATTCTCCTGCCCAATGTGCCCCACATAGGAATCACCCACGCCGAGCGTAATCGTATGCGCACCAGGTGATAGATGGCCGACCCAGACCCCATCTGGAGGAGCGGGATCTCCTGTGAGTAGATGTGCTGAACGCGATGTAGATAGATCTCCATCGATGGAGGAATGGAATCTGTAGACAATTGAATCCCCTTCAGGATCGTTAGTTCCCCGTGCATCGAGGGTCACAAGAGATGAGGAAATATCGCTGTCGCGTGAGATTAGAAGATCCGGGTGAGGTAGTTCGTTGTATATCTCGACCGTCCAAGAATACGTTATTGCTGGATTCAAACCATCACCAATGACAAAGACGAGATCGAAAATATCCGATGACGCGTCTTCGAATGATATGTTGTATTCTAGTGGACAGGTAGGCGGATTACAGTCTCCTGGATCATCCGCCCAAGGAGAGAATGAGACATCTAGGCTCGTTGTGAATGGCATGCCTTCAGGATCATTAGAGGCGGAGGCATTGAGATGAAGCACCTCAGTGCGTGCGAGTAGTATGCGGTTTGTTGCATCTGCCGGCGGATTAAGAGTCAGTGAGATTGACGGTGGTAGATTCGTTAACTCGATTCGACGCGTCTCGTTTGCACAGTTAAGCGAAGTATCGCACACTTCGAGAGTCACATCATGAGTTCCATCTGAGAAACAAGCCGGCGTCTGATTGTTGACTGTGAGATTCGATCCGTTATCACCATTCATGACAGCGCAAGCCAGATGGAGGTCTCCATCGATATTACTCGTCCAAGTGAAGGTCATCGCTTGGGACTCTAAATCCCATGATTCTGTGGCATTGAATACTACTTCTCCACCAGACGGGAAGACCTGTTCATCTACTGGCGTGGACCAGATAATCAATGGCGCTTGATCAGGGAGAAGGAGTTCGCAGATCACATTGCGGTCAGCATTGAGCTGTGTTGGACCAGTATCGTTGCGCACTGAAGCATACAAGCAACCTGTCCAAACCTCATTGACAGATGTGCTTCCAAAGGCATCGGTTCTCATTCCAACGAAGGGGCCGAGAACCTTGTTCCCAGCGTATGGCATCGTCTCAGTAACTGCAGATTCAGTGTGATCAAAAGACAGGTTTACCTCAGCATGAGGCAAACCAAATCCGTTCTGATTCACAGCCCATGTATGAATCCTCCACATTTGGTCGAATTGTGCAGTGCCACCTAGATTTAGAGAAGGTGGAGCGCCAGAGGAAATCCACTTCACATGATTAATTGCACTCGCTCCCGGCTGATTTAGAGCAAGATGGCTGGAGTCAGGCATACCATCGAAGGAGATAGAACTGGACTGGACAGTGATTGAACCAGTACATGTAGAGAAATCGCTAGAGTCAACTGACAATTCGCTGTGTGCAGTTAGGCTGAGGCAATTCGGTCCAGTAAGAGTAGAGGAAGCGAGTGACGATGGTAGGCCAGAAGCGCCGGATCCGGTCCAGAACATACCACTGTGGTTGCCTTGGAGGTTCAAGCCGTTAATGCGTGCGTCGCTAGAACCGATAGAAACAGCGTGTGTAGACGCTTCCTCCTGATGAATGGTCATGCTGCGAATCGTTACGACGCCTGTTCGAGTGATTGCACTGTTATCGACCCGGAGAGCAGGACCAATACCGGTTGGAGTTACAATTGTGTGATTCTCAAGGACTACGTCAATACTTGAGCTGAGCATTACACCCCCTTGAGCATCATCAATACTGGTGCATGTACGGCAGGTGACATCTTTGGTTTCAGCAGTCAAAGTGTTTGATTCCTCGTAGAGGTATCCCACACCATCTGCAACACCAGTTGCAGAGGCTCCATTCCGCGCTGAAACGACGTTTTCCAAGAGAACGTTGTTTGCATCGAAAATATGGACACCGTTCAGCCCATTATCCTCCACTATTATGCCGTCAACCTCAGGATGAGATTCACGAATGTAGAGGCCGATACTGCTGCTGTTGTCTACAGACCAGTTGGTACCACGAAGACTTGCCTTGCGCAGATGTATCCCATTTGCAGCAGCACCGGAGACAGATATATCATCAAAGGTTGGTGCCCAATTTACCGAACGCAAATAGATGCCTGAACCGAGGTTTGGATCCGCGGCCCCTACCTCACCCGAACCGTTGACTGTTAGGCCTCGAACCGTGGTAGATGGCCCCATCATATAGCCTCTAAAACCGATACAATCGTTGTCCTCAATGAGCGCATTCTCAATGTATACTCCGGAGGTATTGATGTTTAACGCAGCAGTGCAGAGTCCCGGCGCCTTAGCATTCGGGCCACCAGTGCCACGTATTGTGAGATCCTCAAACTGAGCATTCATTGGGATATTCGCGTAAAGAGAATGATTGTAACGTTCAATGAAAACACCAACGTACATCGAGTTCTCAATTGTAGTGTCTCTGAAAGTAGGGCGCGTCACTCCTGTTTCAGTGATATGACGTACGTATAGACCATGATCAGATCGATTGACTGTTAGATTTTGGAACAGAAGAATGGAGTCCTCAACCCATACGCCCGCTGAAATCGCCTGTGTTGCTAAAGTCACATTGTGAATATGGGTGTCTCGAATAAGTCCTCCAGAACCTCCCCAGACGTTGATTCCTCGAGTAATCGCATCATTAACACGTAATCCTGTAACAACAGGTGCCGATCCAGCACCTATCGATAGGCCGAGTCCGTATCGCCATGTGTTAGCGAATCCATGGATATCTTGTCCCGCCTCATCTATGTGGAGATTGACAATCGTAGGAGTTGCTGAGTTGAACAAATCAACTCCGACATAATCCGGATCAAGAATTGTCAAATTGTCAAGCAAGGGGTTGCTACCATAAATCGTGGCTCCATAGTCCGCATTCTGAATCGTAAGATTACGAATTACTGAACCAAAACCATTCGATGAAGTATTGAATTGCAAGCCTTCGTGAGATTGTGTGGAAATCCCGGAGGTAAGTAGCACCGGAGCCACATCAGTACCAAGAACACTCAGACGACCATCGACATAGAGGCGTGCACCCAGAGACATCTCGATAGTCGTCCCAGATAGAACACGGAGTTCATCACCAGAAGCTACTGTGTAGGAGGATGAAAGTTGGACCGTGCCAGACCAAGTTGTAACTGCACGAGAGTGAACAAAGATGGACTCCGCCTCCTCAGAATCGAGTTCTGACGGTTGTAATGCACCAATCCAACTTGCAGTCAAGAACAAGGCGATGAGTAAACATACCTTGCCTGACATGAGTGGGAAACCGGATACCAACATGAATCAATGCACCGGTTTCCTGATAGAAAGAGGGGTTGAGATGAAACGCATAGTTCAAAGACAGGAGAATACCGGCTTGATATGGGAATCGTATGGGAGCGGCCTTCGTCCTCATCAAGACTCATCCGGGTCGAGAACGTGATGTCTATGTCGCTCTGGACAATCTAGATGCGGTCCTAGAGGTCCACGTCCTATACGGTGAACATGATCTCATTGTTCGAGTAGGATCCGACAACCCCAAAGAACTCGCTCAGATTCTGATGAATACCTTCCGTACAATCGATGGAATTCGAGATACTGAGACACTGATTACTGTGGACTATTGAGGGTGAATATATGGCTGCTATCGGATTCGTTCTGATTAAGACAGAAACCGGTTCTGAGGCGACTGTTAGAGAAGAATTGGAAGCTATCGATCTTGTGGAAGGACGGTGGGGCATCTTCGGATCCTTCGACGTACTCGTAAAAGTCGTTGCCGACGATGAAGTTGAACTTACCCGATGCATCATGGAACAGATTCGTATAATCAAGGGAGTCATGGATACTAGGACCCTGATTGGATCTAGAATCTGATTATATTAGTCGATGGACTCGCTCAATCAATTCAGATGCTGCGTGTGGGCATTCAGCTCGCTGGAGATGATGGACTGCTTCTCGAAGGGCTGGAATCCTACGAGATGGATCCGTACGAGCGATTAACCTCCATCGTGAGGCGAGAAGACGACGCCCCAGTGGTGAGATGTCTGGAATCTGAAGATGAGAAGAGCGCTCAAAACCCGCAATTAGCCCAGGCGGTGGATCTAACATACGATCAAGCATTGAATGCATTAGACGACATCGTTCGATATTGTCGGGTTCAGCTTCAATTCTTGCAACGATCATAGGTACGTCATCCGGTTGAGCACGATGTGCTTCAATCCGGAGGCGCATACGTCGAATGATAGGATCCCTTGTCCCGGAAGCCGCTATCAAACGATCTAGTACACGTTGTGCAGCATCAGCATCATCGAGGTCAAGATGGAGACGGAAGCGAGAGAACTCATTTGCAATGCGCGCACCTGCTGTAAGTGGATGTTCAGGCTTCAACGAACTATCGAAAGCATCGACGACTTCGAGGATAATATTCGCATCTTCTCGGCATTTTGGAGTCGGAATCCAATCGTCTATTCTCCGCACAATACTAGACAGTGTATATCGAATTCTCGACTCTTCGTCCATCCGTTCAATCGCAGACGACTCCAAATTATCTGCAGCTGAAGAATCGCCCTGAACTCGAAGTAGCCTTGAACGTAAAATGTCACTCATTGGACTCTTGGATAATTTTTCGAGATGCGCCTCAGCCTCATTGTATTCGGCACGTTCAAGGCTCAAGCGAGCCGCCTCAAATCGAAGTCGTACATCACCATCTGACGCCTCAAGTGCATCCTCAACAAGAGTGATACTAGCTGATGGAATCTCTGCGCTGATTTCATCGATGACAGGTAAGAGTAAGTCGGCAATATTGTCCACACCAGACCTGATTCTGTGATGCATCTCAATCCGACGTGCTCGGCCGCCACTTCGTTCGGCCCACTGGCCAGCAAGATCACTATGGATCTTCACACGTTCACTAGTTGGCCAATCAGTCATTCGAACCGTAGCAATGAGGGTCTCGATACCGAAAAGATTGGATTGCCATCGAAGGAGGGCGCGTTCATCCAAGTCAACAAAACCATCCTCATCCTCAACTTCGTTTCCTCGGAGTAGGACCGGTTCGAGAACCACACGGTCCAGAACATTGTGACAGCGCTCATCCAGACTCACCAATACATTCTGTTGGACGAAGTCATGAACCGCAGTAGTAGCAATAGGTAGCGCTGAATTAGAATCTAAAAGAGCAAGCGCAAGTGGATGCCCTCCTAATGCTTCACCAAGGTGGAGCGCCTCTTCGGGATCCATATCATCGGGCAGCATTTTCGCTGCATTCTCCGGCGTCAAACCTTCAATCTTGATTACAGGAAGGTCACGAAGTGCATCAGGTACAGGTGCTCGACACGCAATCGATGTCCGCCCTCTCCCTGTAATTCTAAGGATGAGTTCGATAATGGCGTTCTCATGTCTTGGGTGAACCTCGTGAATACCATCGATGATTACTAAATCCTCGACATCAAGCATTCCGACAATCGCTTCCTGACTTTCAGGACCGGTCAAACCAAGGAGATCATGGGCAATACTACGAACGTCGCTGTCGATATCCAGTTGAGCCCAGCGAACCTTGTGACCTTCCAAAACGGCATGATGTGCAATTTCTCTGAGAAGCGCCGTCTTGCCAATGCCTGCAAGCCCGGTTAGAACAGGTGTATCTCCTGAGACCAAGCGCTCAAAGAGATCCGTAACCATAAGCTCCCTGCCAATGAGATCGATTTTCTCTGGAGCGGAACCAACAATTTCACCATGATACTCTATCGTCGGTTCGATGAAATCCATGGAACGACGGCGTCCTTCAAGCGTTGGATGAACAACTGTCCGCTTACGCGATCCTCCGTCGATTACATGCGCCTGCCGAGTCAGAATTAGGCCTCCTTCCTGCAGAGATTTTAGATGCGGGTGGAGGGCGGATCTGACTACACCAAGGCGCTCACTCAGCCCCGGAAGAGAGGCGGAACGTGGCACATCCCAAGCACTCACCAAGGACTCTGGCTGCTCCGTGAGCAAACGGAGAAGACGGTCAGCGAGTGTGAGCGGCACATACCATCGAGGAAGGCGGGAGTTCTTGAGTGTCCGCGCGTTGGTGGACCCATGCCAGTGGATGGTCAGAGTCTCGACCTACCGGCAAAACCAGGAGTATATCTGTTCAAACGCAACGATGATCGGGTGATGTATGTAGGTAAGGCAACAGTGCTACGCGACCGTGTTCGCTCTTACTTCTCTAAGAGTCCAGACCGGGCAATGATTCCTTCACTAGTCGAGGCAGCGGATCATGTAGATTGTATCGTGACGCAGAATCCTAGTGAAGCACTGATGCTAGAACGTCAACTGATTCGGAAGCATAAACCCCGATATAACTCGTTACTGAAAGACGACAAGTCGTATCCCTTCATTGCCATAACAAACGAAGAATTTCCTAGAATTCTCTACACTCGACACCCCCCCGAAGATGCGAAAATATGGGG
>DAYJ01000105.1 GCA_002506875.1 Euryarchaeota archaeon UBA40
CTCAATCTTGAATCGAGGGGAGGTCAATCACATGGTAGTGTATCTCGATGTCCACCGTAAGGTCTTGCAGACAACTGCATCAATTCGTCAGGCAGGTTGGAGTGAGACGCTCGATTTCTCACTTGAAACTCCTTCTACCTGTGAGGTATTAGATGGCATTGTATACACTGTGAATGTACCTTCTGATTTCACAGAGGGCGAGGCCTCAATCGTATTGATTGCTGTGGATCAGGATGGGCTGGCCTCGGGCTGGACTGAATCGATTGAGATTGTTTTCCCCTCACCTGTAATTCACGATATCCATTGGCCAGTAGGGGCTGAGGTGGGCGTCCCTAGTACAATAGAGTTCAATGTAACTGATCTTGACGATTTGTCCAGTGTCCTGTGCGATATCGATATCGTTCAAGGGAATCTTAGTATTCTATCTGTAGAGGCTTCACCTGGTCAGGAGGGGGGGATTCTTGTTGAATGGAAACCGGGCCGGCCGATGGAGAACGTCAGTGCAAGTATTGTGTGCCGAGATGAGCTTGGTCGTGTTGATGAATCCAATATCACGGGATTGAATGTCACAGGGGAGGTGGAACTACCCATAGACACCCCATCCGAAGAAACTGAGGAACAGGCGGATGGAATTGGATTCATGTTACCTGGTGTCGTACTCGCAGTTCTGATACTGCTGTTGTTGGTTACCCAAGTATTGCGCAGCGCACGTTTTACTTCGATGAAGGATGAATCCGAATCTCCTTGGATTGTTGCGGAATCCGATGCTTTACTGATGCAACTCGATACCTCATCTATTACTGGTGATGAATCTGAAATCTCGACAATTGAGAGTGATGTTGTGAATGAGGATTGAGTCGATCACTATAGCAAAGGCTTGATTGGCTAATGCCTTTATCGCCCTCTATGGCAACTGGATACGTGCTTGTGAATGTCGAACCGGGGATGGAGTTCTCAGTATTTGAATCGGTTAAAGGGCTGGATAAAGTTGCAGATGCGACTCTTCTTTTCGGCGACTATGATCTCATCATCAAGGTGATTTCTGAAGACATGTCTTCTATTGCCGCATTTGTCGTTGAGAAGGTACGCCAAGTCGAAGGAGTTTCAAACACGAAAACACTTGCTGGCGCCGAGATTTGAGCACATCGATGGACTGCAAGGAACCCCTCGGAATCCTCGAAAAACCGTTGATTTCGGAGACGTATTGCGTTTTTGTGGTTAAAGTTTATACGCGAGAAACCAAGCAGGTTTGTTCACAGGTGAAGCCTGATGAGTGAAAAGAAGTACTTCGTACTAATGGAAAACGGGAAGGACACCTCCACGGTGTACCACAACAAGCAGCCCCGCCAGGCGGCCCTAAAGGCCGCCAACAAGGGACACAAGGACATCCGTCTGCGCGAGCGCGGCACGGACAAGGTCCACGTGTTCACTGGGCAGCGCAACCAGGTGCCAAAGCCTGCTAGCGCACCTGCGTGGCTGAAGGGTGACACGGTCTGGAAGGCCAACGTCAGCAAGGTCGGCATCGAGCGCCTTTGAGCAGCTCTGCAGACACCCTCTTGGAAATAATTCCCATGAACCGCCCTTAGGGCCCAGAACATCCCCCGCCTTAGACCGTCGGCGTCCCCTTCGGTCTTAGGCGAACCCCTTCTTCTCTGAATTATCCATTTGGGTTATTGGATAGAGGTTATTCTTGATAGAGTGTCTTCAGGTTTTTTTTCCTGATAGCAATGCAGATGTCTCCCTTTGAATTCGTAACTATTTTCTGTTCGTTGATTCTTGGTTTAGCCCTCACGCATATTTTTCGTGCAGTATCTGATCTGTACGAGATTCGTGATCGTGTCAAGACGTATTGGCTCAATTCACTCTGGGTGGTTACAGTTACTATGTGGTCGATACAAACGTGGTGGGGACTTTGGTCGTTGTCCATCGTCATGGATACCTGGACCTATGCACAGTATTGGTTCCTAGTAGTGAATTTATCATCGATTTATTTCTTCACGACTCTCGTTCTTCCAAAGGCGACTGATGAGGGTCACATCGATTTAGAAACCCACTACTATTCGGTACAACAGGCTTTTTTCTCTCTCATCGCCATCTCTCTCTTTACATCGAGCGTAATCAATCACACCTTGTTTGAGAAGGCATTGACTGCGCCCGAAGTGATTATGCCGACTATTGTTGGGTGTGCGGCCATCGGGGCAGCTCTGAACGAGTCCAAGACTTATCACAAGGTGATTGGGGTTTTCATGTTCCTGATGTACATCGTCTTCCAACTAACGGATGTCCTTCTGATTGAATACACGCCTTGAGATCCATTTCACTTGCGTAAGCCGAGCTTTTTGGCAATCATTGCAAGCGGGTCATAGTATTCTGTGACTACACGTTCTTTCAGCGGGATAATTGCATTGTCTGTGATATTGATTCCCGCAGGACAGACCTCGGTGCAACAGCGCGTGATGTTGCAGTATCCAAGTCCGAAGTCCTCCTTGATTTCTGGAATCCGACTCTCGATATCCAGCGGGTGCATCTCTAAGTTGGCAAGACGGACGAAGAAGCGTGGTCCAGCGAATTCATCGAATTTCTGATGTTCTCGAAGCACGTGGCAGGTATTGACACATAGCATGCATTCTATGCAGGCACGGAACTCCTGAATTCGATCTGCTTCCCCTTGTTTGAATACCCAATCTGGCTCCTCCGGCCCATTGATAGGAGTAATGCGTTCATCGGTCCGGTAGGCCCAAGATGTGTCTGTAACGAGGTCACGGACGAGGGGGAAAGCCTGCATCGGTTTGACGAGGACAGGCTCGGATTCATCGGTCATCTCCTCAAAGACATCCTCCATTCGTGTCATGCACATTAGTTGTGGTTTACCGTTAATTTCCGCGCTACATGAACCGCATTTACCTGCTTTGCAGTTCCATCGGCAGGCGAGGTCCGGAGCATCCTTTGCCTGAATGCGGTGAATGACGTCAAGAACGACCATTCCCTCATCGAGTTCAACGGTATAGTCAACCATCTTACCGAACGGGTCTCCATCTTCGTCGGGCGCTCCTCGAAACACCCTAAAGGTCACTTCGTTGGACATACTTACTCCTCCTCTTCGTGTAGATCATCTGCATCTAGTAACGACTTGAGGTCGTCAGGAATAGGGGGGTATGTCACGTAGTCGATTACCATAGATCCGTCACCCTTCTTGATGATGACACTGTTGATTTTACCCCAGTGTTTGTGATCAGGCGTGGGGAAGTCATCGCGAGTATGCCCTCCACGACTCTCTTCACGACGAAGAGCAGCAAGAGCGCACATTCTGCTAACATCAATCATTGCTCCAATCTCAAGTGCTTGATGCCAACCAGGATTGTAGATGCGACCGCCGCCTGCTGAGGTATTGCTTGAACGCGTCTCAAGTTCATCAAGATCCTTGAGTGCCTCTTCGAGAAGGCTTCCAGTCCTGATTATTCCAACTTTTTTCTGCATCATTAAACGGAGGTCTTCAACAACTTTCGCTGGATTTTCTCCATCCCCACGGGAAAGGGGTGCAAGTGTCTCTTCGATTACTTCTTTGATTTCAGCAGCATCGATATCAGCGAAACTGTCAATCTCAAGTGCAGCTGTTGCTGCGTATTCTCCGGCTATTTTTCCGAATACAATTAGATCGGAGAGAGAATTACCACCTAATCGGTTTGCTCCGTGAAGCCCTGTAGCTGCCTCTCCTGCTGCATAGAGGCCGGGAACAGTGGACTCTTGGCTGTAGGGGTCGACCTTTACGCCGCCCATAACGTAGTGTGCGGTGGGGCCGACTTCCATTGGTTGCTTCGTGATGTCAACGGCAGCGAGCTCCATGAACTGATGGTACATGCCTGGGAGTTTCTTCTTGACTTCCTCCTCATCACGCCATGAGATGTCGAGGTAAGCTCCTCCATGTTCTGAGGCTCGACCTGCATCTCTCTCGCTATTGATTGCTTTCGCGACAACGTCACGCGTCAGAAGTTCAGGTGGGCGACGCTTAGTCGCAAGTTTTCCGGATATCACCTCATCAACCCAAGCCAGTGCTTCCTCTTCAGTGTCAGCGAATTCATCCCGGTACATCTCCGGTACATAATCGAACATGAATCGTTTGCCTTCGGCGTTGGTGAGCATCCCGCCTTCTCCGCGAACACCCTCTGTGACGAGAATTCCTTTGACAGAGGGAGGCCATATCATCCCAGTTGGATGGAATTGGACGAATTCCATGTCGCCCATTTCTGCACCAGCCCAATAAGCGAGTGCATGCCCCTCTCCAGTGTATTCCCAAGAACCCGAGCATACTTCCCAACAGCGGGTAATTCCGCCTGTTGCAAGGATGATTGTTTTGGCTTTGAACAGGTGCAGCGTCCCGTCAGTCCTGTTGTAGGCAAAGCATCCAGAGATTCTACCATCGGTCTTGAACAAGCGACGGACGGTGTATTCCATGAATACCTCCATGCCTGTATGGATGCCCTTTTGTTGCAGAGTACGAATCAATTCGAGTCCAGTCGCATCACCAATATGGGCGAGTCGTGGATAGGTATGGCCTCCAAAGTTACGTTGACTCGTCAATCCTTTGGGGGTACGATCGAAGACAGCCCCCCACTGCTCAAGCTCCCGGATTCTATCTGGAGCCTGCTGTGCGTGGATTTGAGCCATGCGCCAGTCGCCCAGATATTTTCCACCCTTCATGGTATCACGGAAGTGCGTTTCCCAGGAATCTCTGTGGTCCTTATTTGCTAGAGCAGCTGCGGCTCCACCCTCAGCCATGACTGTGTGAGCTTTACCCAGCATGGATTTACAGATCATGGCGACACTCGCACCAGTGGCACTTGCCTCGATTGCTGCTCGTAGCCCGGCCCCCCCAGCTCCGATTACGACTACATCGTGCTGATGGATCTCGTAATCTTCCATTCAAAATCCTCCGATGAGAACAATATCTGAAATTCCGAACATCGGATCAGTGCACATCCAGATATAGAAATCAGCAAACATGACGACAAATAGGCTGTAGAGTGCCCAATCTTTGTGATGTTCGTTGAGTTTCGTGCTCCATTTCCAAAGTCGATGCTTGAATCGGGCAGCACTGCTTGAGGTCCAATCGTTGGAGCCACCGCCTACCACATGTCTGAACGCATGACAACCAAAGGTGTATCCTGACAACATCATGACATTGGCAAATAGGAGAAGAGAACCAATTGAGACACCGAAACTATGTGCATGTGTAACTGGGTCGTGGAAGTTGATTGAGAGCCAGAAATCCCATGCGAGGATAGGGAGGTAGATTACTGCCGCATACATGAAGTAACGATGCAGATTCTGAACAACGAGAAGTCCAGTTTCACCAGAGTACTCATTCCATGGTTTAGAGACAGCACAGCCAGTAGGCTGCTGAAAGAATGCGCGGTAGTACGCCTTTCGATAGTAGTAACATGTTCCGCGGAAACCTGCAGGGAATACTAGGATGAACATGGCAGGTGACATCCATGCCAATGCGAGGGGCACCATTGATCCAATGGAATCTCCACCAGGAATAATCAATGGAGAGTATAGTGGACTTAGAACATGGCTTCCTGTATTCTCGATTGCCATTGTACCGGCGCCATGGCCAATATCTGCTGAGTATCCGAATTCCGAGAATATCCAGAAATCAGCCTCCATGAAACCGCGCCATGTGGCGTATATGAGCATGATTCCGAGGTAGGCACCCATCGCAGTAGGGCCTTTCCACCAAGGGTCGGTTCGATCGGTCTGTCCGAACCCTTTCTTCATTGGGAGTTTGACAGATTCGCCCACATCATCCAACTCTGTTCAAATGGGACGGTTGATGGGACATAAGTAATTGCATACAGCCTTACTATATTCTCAAGCCAGTGAACCGTAGTCTACTTCGGCTTCCTCAATTTCAATTTCATCAACATCCATTTGTGCGAGTTGTAACTTCCCACTCAATTCATCGTTTACTGCGTGCCAGTAGGAGTATGCCTCAATCACCCAAATCCCAGATTCACGTGTTCCATTACCTGACCCCTTAACGCCACCGAATGGGAGGTGCGCCTCCGCGCCCGTGGTGGAGTTGTTGATACCCGTCATTCCTGCCTTAATTCCAGTTTTGAAGCGATAGGCTTCGAGGCGATCGTTGGTATAGATTGCCGATGATAGGCCATAGGGCGAAGCATTCGCAAGGTGAAGGGCGTGGTCGAAGTCTTTCGCTTTCACGATTGTGACAACGGGCCCGAATATCTCCTCATGGAAGCATTCCATATCTTCTGTGACATCAACATAGACATGAGGCCACATGTAGACCCCCTCGTTGGCAGATCCAAGGAAATTTTCTGGAGCGCTAGCTTCGGTAATCCGCCCTTCTCCATGAATGCGCTTTGCACCAGAAGCATCGCACATATCGAGACCCTTTAGGAAGTCCTTGGCGTATTTTTCGGATAACATGGATCCATACAACACATCCTCATGACGCATTGAGTCACCGATTTTTGTTGTTCTAACCTTGTTCATGTACATCTCAAGGAATTTGTCGTAGATACTCTCGTGGACAATCAGGTTACCAAGGCTTGTGCAACGTTGCCCCGCTGTTCCAAATCCTGCCCAGTAGGCGCCAGTAACTGCATTTTCGAGATTTGCAGAAGGCATGATGACAAGTGGATTCTTTCCACCAAGTTCCAAAGAGCAGGAAACGAGGTTTCGTCCACAAATTTCTCCAATCATCTTGCCAACACCTGTCGACCCGGTGAACGAGATTTTGTTGACAAGCCCATCATCCACAGCATCCACTAGGTGCTGTCCAGCACCGCTACCTTTCCCGTGCACGAGATTGATTACACCATCAGGGATTCCAGATTCGTGCATAATTCGTGCAAGTGCGAATGAAAGAAGAGGCGCATCTTGAGGCGATTTCCAGACACAAGTATTTCCACACATGATGGCTGGAATCATTTTCCAGAAAGGAACAGCTGAAGGGAAGTTACAAGCATTAATGATACCACACACGCCCAGTGGTCGGCGATAGGTGAAGAGTTCCTTATCAGGGAGTTCACTGTTGACTGTCTGGCCGTATAGGCGTCGTCCCTCGGACTGGAAAAATAGGCAAGTATCAATCGCTTCCTGAACCTCTCCAGCACTCTCCTTCAGGGTCTTTCCAATCTCACGACTCTGGAGGCGAACAATCTCATCTTTGTGTTCCATTAGGAGGCGACCCATATTGCCGATTATTTGGCCACGGGTGGGTGCAGGTGTTGCTGCCCATGATGGGAATGCAGTGCGAGCTGCAGCCAAGGCATCCCTCACATCTTCCTTAGTAGATAGCGGAAATTCCCCTAATTCATCCTCAAGCCAAGCCGGGTTTGTGGAAACGAAGGTACTTCCGTCCGATGCTAACTTCAGTTGCCCTCCAATGATGTTGTATCCTCGGATTTTTGGAGATCCATTCGGATTCTGTGGAGACGTTTCCATGGATTCAAAGCCAGTTTCAAGGATGTGTACCATGAGGGGCCATCGAACCTCGTCACATCAATGTGACGAACGGCTCTTGACGACGTAGAGTGTGGGTTTCGGTTTGGGTTTAATAGCCCCCAACGAACAGTTCCTATCACCCGAGGTGCGAGGATGGCAGGAGCAGATGAATCAGTGACTCTCCGTGTTGCGAAAGCAATTCCCAGTGATGTTGGACATGGCCGAGCCCGTGTCCCATTCAATAATGATCTTGATCTGAAGCCAGGCGATATTATCGAGATATCTGGCGAGAACAAGACGGCTGCAGTTGTATGGCGATGTCGGCCAGAGGATGCTAATCTTGGTGTCATCCGAATAGATGGCATCATCCGAAAGAACGCAGGGGTTAGCCTTGGCGACCGTGTCGATATCAGCAAGGTCGAGGTCAAGAAGTGTGAACGCCTCGTCCTTTCTCCAGTTATGGCTAAGCAGCAGAAGGTCCGCTTTGGACCAGGTATCGAAGGATTTGCTCGCCGAGGTTTGAACAAGAGACCAGTTGTAGCCGGGGATCGGATTTTCATCCCTGGTATGACTCTATTTGCTGAGGCCCTCCCCTTCGCAATCGTAAGCACTCGACCCAAGGGTATCGTACAAGTCGCGCCAGAGACGGAGATTGTAATCAAAGAGGAGATACTAGACGAGGAGGAGGATGCTGCAGGCCATCAAATCGCGTACGAAGATATCGGCGGCTTGGGCAATCAACTCCAGAAAGTCCGAGAGATGATTGAACTCCCACTCAAGCATCCGATTCTGTTTCGCAGGCTGGGTATAGATCCACCCAAAGGTGTGCTCCTTCATGGTCCGCCTGGAACAGGAAAGACGATGATTGCCAAGGCGGTTGCTTCTGAGACACAAGCCCATTTCACTTCGATTAACGGTCCTGAGATTATCTCGAAGTATTATGGCGAATCGGAGAAGCAACTTAGAGAGATTTTCGATGAGGCTACTCAAAATGCTCCTGCGATTATTTTCATTGACGAATTGGATAGCATTGCTCCTAAGCGAGAAGACGTCACAGGGGAGGTAGAGCGTCGTGTTGTCGCGCAACTACTGACATTGATGGATGGTATGCATGGACGTGACAATGTCATCGTAATCGGCGCAACGAATCGTCGTGATGCGATTGATCAGGCCCTAAGACGCCCCGGTCGATTCGATCGTGAACTTGAAATCGGCGTGCCAGATAAGGAAGGCCGACGCGAGATCGTTGACATCCACACACGTGGTATGCCAATTAGTGACGATTTTGAGATAGAATGGGTCCTCGAGAATACTTACGGTTTCGTTGGCGCAGACATCAATGCCCTCGTTCGAGAGGCTGCCATGAAGGCTCTTCGGCGCTATCTTCCGGAAATCGACCTAGATGAGGAAGAGATTGCACCTGAGGTTCTTGAGAAGATGGAGGTTCAGATGAACGATTTCAAAGAGGCGATAAAGGATATCGAACCTAGTGCGCTGAGAGAGATTTATGTCGAGATTCCAGAAGTATCATGGGACCAGGTAGGCGGCCTTCATGAGATTAAAGATCGGCTTAAGGAGAGCATTGAATGGCCATTGACTCAGCCAGAGTTGTTCGAGCATTTCGGTGTGAAACCTCCTAGAGGTGTAATCCTCTTTGGTGCACCGGGTACTGGAAAGACCCTCCTTGCAAAGGCAATTGCGAATGAAGCGAAGGCCAATTTCATCTCTATCAAGGGTCCAGAGATGATTTCGAAATGGGTGGGGGAATCCGAACGAGGTATTCGTGAGGTGTTCAAGAAGGCTAAGCAAGCCTCACCTAGCATCATTTTCCTCGATGAATTCGAATCAATCGCAGGTGCTCGTGTTGAGAATAGGGGGGAAGGTAGCGATGTGATGAATCGTGTTGTCAACCAACTCCTAGCTTCAATGGATGGTGTCGAAGCCCTAGATGGTGTCATTGTCATTGCAGCAACAAACCGTCCTGAAATGATTGACCCAGCACTTCTCCGGTCCGGACGTTTCGAACGGGTCCTGCACGTCCCTCCGCCAGATGAGGAATCTATCCGTGAAATTTTGAAGATTCATACTGATGGCATGCCAATTGGAAAGTTCTCTCTGGATGATATGGCGAAGCCGCTGGCAGGATATACCGGGGCAGATGTCGAGGCAATTTGTCGTGAAGCCGCGCTTATCGCCATGAGGGCAAAGAGGAAGACAATTACTCGTAAGCACTTCGAGGAGGCGATCGATCGAGTTCGTCCTACTGTGACACCTCAGATGATGGAGTATTACGAAAAGCTTCAGTCGATGCTTACCAGTGGACTTGATTCCATTCGACGTAATAATGACGGTCTTCGTGGGATTGAATCGGTGTGAGGTGATTCGATGCCTGCAACCTTCACGCGGGAACTTCTCGCGAGGGAGGTTCGGGACAGGAGCGGAGATGTTCTCGGCCACGTTGCCGATCTTATTGTTGATTCACGCACCGGATCTGTAACCTATATTTTAGTGAAGATAGCGCAGGAACTTGACCCGGCCCAACTGCCTTGGCCTTCCGAGGGAGGGATGATACCTCTCCCTATCGACGAGGTCCGAGAAATCGGGGCAATCGTTCAACTGCATCGTTAATCTGTATGCTCGGGACCGCACAACCGTCTTAAGGCTCGCATGAGCGTCTGAATCTTGCTCCACTTGTTGGATGGTGATCGGATTGGCTACATTGAGTGCTGCTGCTGCGACTGATTGGTTGCGTTCAGCGAACGGACGTCGTTCGATTGCGATAGTCCTGTTTTACCTCACACTTGGAACCCTTCTAATGACGGTGGCGGGCACTTACATCGAACGATCAGAAGTACACCAGAGTGCTTACGGAACGGATTGGAATGACATGAGTTCGTTCCGTGAAGATATCAAGGCACAGAATCTCACAACCACCAGCATAGTCAGTAGCCCTCTTCTTCTAGAGGAGATTCAATCGCCTAGCGATACGGTGTTTGTAATCTCAGGCGTGGAACGCGATACAATCTCGTTACCAAGTTTCAGTGGGGATTCATCTGTGATTAATTTAGTTGAAGGACTCGGTTATTCAAACTCTGAGATTGAAGCCATTAGGACCTTTGTTGAGCGTGGTGGGACTCTAATCATGCTAGACGATTTTGGATATTCACAAGGCCTAGCTGAGGACTTTGGCCTCGGGTTCAGCGGTCACCAATTGTATGATACACAGACTTGGGACCCTAGTTTAGACTACAATTTCGTTTGGTCGAATATTACGAACGGATTCAATTACACCAGCACTTCGGGTCCGAAGACGGAAACGAATCCTTGTACTGCTGATGGAGATTTTGACGGAGTCCCTGATTTCCTCGATGTTGAATCTAGTAATCCTAGTGTTGGATTCGAACGTCTGCCGACCTCGACGGATCTTGGCCTCTGTGCGCACCGATGGGATTCTGTAACTCAGCAATATGATACCGACCCTGGTTACGATCTTCTTCTCAACCAACCTAGCGCATTCGATAAGGATCTCTCTGGAGACGAGGATCAGAATCTCTATGCGATCGGCTACTCCTCTCAAGATGCATATCTTGATACCAATGATGATGGCCAACTTACTGTTGGATTCAGTGGCTCAGAAGTTGGTGCAGATGAGCAGGGCCCATTCGCTACATACATCAAATACTGCAGGTCAAGGAATTGTGACAATGCTGATGCTGGTCGTGCCTTCTTCGTGACAGATGGTAGCCTTCTAATCAATGCGCTTTACGATACTGTGGGCGTAGCGGAGGGTGCTTATGGGGACCTGAACAAAACGGTACCTGATAATGACAATCGACGATGGGTTTTGGACGCACTTGCTGAAGCACTCATGTCAGAGGATGGTGAGATATCTGCAGAAGCACAAGTGATTTTTGATGAAAGTCGACATCAGCAACCAAGTTTCATGGGAGATACCTACAATCTTCTCTACTATATCCTGATTTACTTCACTAACGATTGGATGGCGATGCTGGTAATGTTCCTTGGACTATTCGTCATGTTTGAGTTCATTATCATCAAGAAGGTGGACCCAGAGCCGTGGAGGCACGTCTTCAGTATCATCTACTACGGTTATGGAGATGCAGCGAGATATGAGTACTACGCGAATCCAAAGAAGATCAAGCAAATCCTACTAACCAGAGTGAGAAACGTCAATTCATTGAGTCGTGAGGAATTCGATGCCTTGCCTGCACGTGAGTTACAGAAGATGGTGGATGACCCTGTACTCGTTAAATTCATCTTCGAAGATCGCCGATATTCGATGGAGGAAGTCATCGCGGTGATTAAGCGAATCAAGACATGGGGGCGGCGCTGAATATGTGGACTCGAAAGGCTTCGATTCTTGGTGCATCTGGAGTATCACTAGTTCTCATCGGGATGATGATGTCTAACTTCCAAATGATGGTATTTGGTGTTGCATTTGTTTCTTTTATCGCTGTAGCCTCATGGATTACAGGTCATGGCGATATTGAGGTTGTTCGTACTCTCAGTGCCGATAACCTGTACAAGGGCGACGACCTATACGTTGATCTTGAGATTACCAATTCTTCTTGGCGCAGGACTCAACAACTCGAAATCTACGATAATATCCCACATGAAATGAAACTACGAAGTGGACTCAATTACATGCGTGTCAATCTTGGACCTGGTGAAACTACTCGTATTCGTTACGTACTTCGTTGCCCTCTAAGGGGGCACTACTCCCTTGGCCCAATTTCGATTCGCTACCGTGATTCGTTCAATCTATTTGCACAAGAAATGTATGTTGACCACCGGTCGGATCTTATTGTATTCCCACAGGTACGTGAAATTGAGGAGGCGATGGTTCGTAGCCGAACTCCTAAGATGTATACCGGTGCAACAACTCTCAGGACACCTGGTCCTGGAACTGAGTTCTTCAGCCTGCGTGAGTATGTTCCAGGTGATCCGTTTAAGATCATCAATTGGAAGGCATTTGCCCGAACAGGTACATTGATTGTCAATGAGAAGTGTAGGGACGCAGTAACTGACGTCTTCATTTTGCTTGACAGCCGTGATATCAGCCGTATTGGTACAGTGCTCAAGAATCCACTTGAGGTGGGCACAGTTGCAGCAGCATCTCTTGCATCGTATTTCATAAAACGCCGTGATAGCGTGGCTCTTGCAGTATACGATGATCGCCTTTCATTCCTACCACCAGACACTGGTGATAAGCAGTATTTCAAAATCCTGAGTAGCCTTGCTGGAGTTGCTCCAAAGGGTGCAATGCCCCTGCAAGCTGTGACAAACGCGCTTTCATCTCGCTTCAGTCGAGGTTCTCCAGTATTCATCATTAGTGCGGCTGAGGGTGATGGAACAACAATTCCTGCGGTGCGCGACCTTGCTGGACGTGGCCACGAGGTCATTATCCTCAGTCCGAGCAGTGTCGATTTTGAACGGCTTGTTAGTCGAATTCCTCGAACGTCCTATGAGGTTCTCAAGCTTGAGCGCCAGAATCGTTTGACTGCTCTTGCTGGATTCGGAGCACGTGTGATTGATTGGATGCCGGACGTGGAGCTGTCTCAAGCTCTGTTACAGGTCAAGATGGGGTGATAGAATGGCAGACGAAGTGAACTTACAGGGCGAAGGGCAGACCAGTCTGCATTTGCGTTCTCTTCGCCGGAAGTGGCAGGTACTCGCCCTCCAGATTACTGCGACCATCTCTCTCGTTTGGATGTACATAATGGTGACACGTACCTATGGGTCATGTGATCCAATCGATGCGGCTTGGTGTCCCGCTGTGGATCACACGATTACTCTCGGCGTTCTCGATCAATATCTTGTTTCGATTGACAAGTCATTGCCTCTTCCCGATTGGATGATTGGTATGGGTAACGAGGGCGATGGCAGATATTGGATGCCACTCTTGATTATCGGTGTAATTGTTGCCGGATGGACCTTCCTTGGCTATCAGTCGATGAAGATTCGTCGCCGTGTTAATCTGGGTATTCTATCGGTTGCATTACTGTATCTTGCAGGTCTTTTCCTCATTACATGGCTCTTCGGAATGATTGGCTCATTTAGCCTATACTTGCCCTTTGGTCAAGACGAAATGAATCGGAATCATGTGGAGTATCTCATTGGGCCGTTACTGCTCTACATTGAACTATTCCTTCTACTGATTTACTTCCTTCCTGTATTCACCGGATTGATGGGTGTATGGCGTTTGTCTAAGCAGCAGATTACATGGTCGGTAGGTTCCACTATCGTCTATCTTGGTATTCATTCACTGCTTTCCTATGAGGGTGTTCGGTCTTCTGTTGAGGTCAATCTTCAGGCTCTTCCAGTACAGATTGGTGAGGCTACGGAATGGGGGGGCCTAATTGCGCCAGAAATTGTCCCGTTGTTGATTATTGGTCTACTGATGATGATTTTCTTGGAATCAGGTTCTGCAACAATAAGGTACATGCAGTATGCGTTCAAACTCCCTGAATCTTGCAAGAAAGATCCAGAATACGTCCGGCAATTCGACAATATTCTGAATTCACATCTCAAGCATACAGCTGGAATGACCTTCTTTGTGGGTCTTGTTACTGCCCTTGCCCTGAAGTTTGATGACTTGATTGTTGACCTCATGTCTGTCTTTGAAGGGACTCAGTGGAGTGGCCAAGTTGAGGAGTCACTCGAGCTTCAACTCACCTATGGGACTGTAATTTCAGCACTAATTTTCGTAATCTTTGTTGCAGGGATGCGTTACATCATTCCATGGCCTCGTATCAGCGGCCTAATTGAGAAGGGATTGAATCAGGTCAATGGAACAGTGAGGGCTACAAACAGTTCAACGGTCGAAGAACCGTGAAAGGATTTCTGAGATCATTAGTCCGATAAGCACTCCTGGGAAGCAGGCAAGTCCCACTACCAACTCAGGACCCATGGGGCCAATGCCTCCCTCGGTCCAACCATACCATCCTACCGTTGCTACGATGATTAGGCCAAGAAGAAGTGAGAGGATATCGAAGGGTCGGCGATACCTAGCTGGAGCGATATCCTCCTCTCGTGCAAGGAGAGTTGGGAGTTGATCTACGTCCGACATAGGGTTCCCTCTCAGATGTCGAGATCTGCTAGATCGTCCTCAAGTGATGATAAGGCATCACGTTGGGTTGGGTCCGCAGGCATGGGTACACCGTTCCGGATAGATTGTCGATGCTCAGACATAGAATCGACTTCACGGAGTTGCCGTTCAGTCTCATGGAAGTCTTGAACTTCCTTTGATCCAAGAATTGCTGAGGTTGGAACAAGGCCTAGGTCAGATCTGTTTGAGATGCTGACCCCATGTGTCTCTGAAGGTTCAGGCAAAGGTTCCCAAGTAGAGCGAACGTCCCCCTCTTTTGTTTCTAGATTGCTGTCTTCTTCTTTCCGTTCTGGATCCATTTCCTGAAGGGCCCGGTCATCAATCTCAGGGCGTTGCACCCCAACTAGTCGACCGGTCTCGAAAGGTAACATACCGGATCTTTGGAAGCGCCATATTGGTCCATGGAATCCCCCTTCCTCACCTGAGAGTGCCTCGAGACGCTTCGCCATCTTCTCCAGCGCTTCAATAGTCGAGGCAAGATCTACGGATTGCCCCGCGTCTCTCTGGTCTGCATCGATATAGATGTCATCGAGGGCTGAGTGGATAAGTGCTTGAGTTTCAGCAGCGATGCGCGGCAGCGTCTCAGGACGTGTAAGCATTCGCTCAATCGCTTCAATTCGGCTTCCAGGCATACCAAGGTCATTGAGGCTACGGAGCACGTCACGCATTTGTCCAATGGTAGTGGCTGCTTCTTCGTAACCACGAATTATGTCTTCCAAATCGAGTACTACATCGTTGACAATTTGCCCGAGCATGTGATGCAGGCGTTGTTGAACCGACCAGCGTGTCAGACCACGGACCGCAGAAGCAGTCTCTGGAGCCTGTTGTTCAAGAAGATCCATGACTTCAGTCGAAAGAAGGTGACGTGGTGTTGCTGCAACTTCATCAACTGTGTGTTGAATAACCGCTAGCCCTCTCTCGACAGCGCGATCGAGGAGAACCATAGATAGGCCACGATTACGAGCACCTTCCATTCGTTCAAGCACTGGTTCGAGTGCACGCAGCCCCTCGTCGTCAAGGAGGGCTCGTGCGAGTGGCTCTTCTTGGAGGCGGGCGCGGATACGGTCAGCTTCAGCAATGTCAACTAGAGCCTGTTCGTGAGCTTCGGTGAGTTCTTCTGCATCAGCAATCATCTCTCTGAGTTCTGCTTCTGCCTGCGCCTTCCGAGCATCCAGATCGCCTAGTTCCCGCATCAGAGTCCGTCGTTCTGACATGAGTTCTTTCAATTCGGTCTGAAGGAGGGATTGCCTCCTCTCGAGGTCATTCGTGCGGCCTCGATCTTCGTCGATTTGCCTTCTTAGAGTGTGGAGGTCGCCTTCAAGCGCTGCAACCTCGGCTCGATGATTTCTCATTCGTACTTCGGCTTCCTTTGTTTCAGCTTCAGCGAGACGGTGTCGGTCACGTAGAGATGCGACCTGTTCGGAGAGGACACGTTGGACTCGCTCATCTTCGTTGAGTGC
>DAYJ01000089.1 GCA_002506875.1 Euryarchaeota archaeon UBA40
AGTCATAATCCAGTGAGGAATTCACATGGCGGAAGATGTCACGACTGTTGGTGAGATCATAGGAATTCTGCTTATACCAATTTTCATTATTTTGTTGACTTTAGGCCCATATTTTCTCTCGGCAATCGTGGGGTCATTTCACCAGAATGGTCTTCGGAAGCGCCTTGAGATTCGTAAGCAGGTCACACTCTCCAGTTTCCCCATGGATCCAATTCATTCTCTATCTAGGCCTGCCAATGTTAATCACTCGATTCAGTCAAGTGGTCTAGTTATGGCGAACGTATCTATTTCTCCTTCTTGGTGGCAGATGTTTGTCGTCAGTATCCACTCGTTATTTGGCGGCAATATATCTACGCTAGACAGTGTGATTAGATGGGGGCGTGAGGAAGTAATTCAGCGTCTCCGTGAAGAGGCGCAGAAGCAAGGATGGGATGAGGTGATCAACGTCAGATTAGAGACGGCGATGATCCGCAAGTCCAGTAACGCGTCGAATCGAAAGGACAAGGGTGCAGCGATGGAATATCTGATCTATGGTACAGGCATTCGATTATCGCCAATCAACATCCAACTATCGTCGGCTTAATTTTACAGATGTTCAATGATAGCATCTAGTAATGAGGACGCTCCGATTCGGAACCGGTTAGGTGTACACATTCCAATTGGCCAGTCCTCTTCGATGGCTTCGATATGGATGCGCACATCTTCGATTGTTCTGATTCCACCACTGAGTTTGATTCCTACCTTCTCTCCAGCAGATTCAGCAAGAACTTGTGCCACGAGTGGGGTGCATCCACCTCTGCGTCCTGTTGAGGATTTCAGGAAGGATGCTCCTGAATCTAGAGCAATTTTACAGGCATCCACCATCTCTGTGTAGTCGAGACAGGATGTTTCTAGAATGACTTTCACTGGTGCATCGCCTGCGGCTTCGATGAGTGCGTTGAGAGATGCGCGCACATCCCCTTCACGACCCTCCATCATCGCATTGAAGTCGAGCACCACATCTATTTCGTCAGCCCCCTCTGAAAGTGCAAATTTCACATCCTCAGTTCGGAGATTGATGTCTCCGTCTGGATCAGGAAATAGTCCCGCAGCGGATGCAAGTAGGATGCCTTCATCCAATAAGCTCCGTACTAGTCTGACGTGGATAGGGAGGACACATACCGCTGCAGGGGAGTATGTATTGGCGCGATGGATGAAGGCTTTCACGTCCTCATCCGTTGCTTCCTCATCGAGTAAAGTGTAATCGAGGCATTCGAGAGCTATTTTCGCAATCTCTGAATCACTGGTCATTCGATCACCTGAAGTAGGATTCTACATCGAGGTCAGGTAATTCCATCCCGAAGTGCCGAAATCCTTCAATCATCCTACGGCATCCTTCTACCATTTCTTCGATGGGAGTAACGCCCATCGAACCTACTCTGAAGATTCGGCCCTTGACATGGTCTTGGCCACCAATTACATGCGTGTCTTGCTCCATGGCCATCCATCGCCGCCATTCCTCTCCCCAGCTTGGATCAGGGTAGAGAATCGCAGTAACTGTATCGGAGCGTTGATTCTCGTGAGCAAAGAGTTCGAATCCTAAATCACTGAATAGGTTTCGAACGCCTTTTGCAAGGCGTGCGCATCGTGTCCATCTTTCTTCCATGCCTTCCTCGTCCTGTTCTCTAAGAGATGCGACCCAGCCAGTGCACAAATTGATTGATGGTGTCCATGGTGTCTGATCATCTGCTGCTTTCTTGAGTGCCTGAATGAGGTCAAGATAGTAGATTGCCGGCTCAGGATTTGTTTTGCGATTCTCCATCATCGCTTCTACAAAATGTTCGGATACCGCGACTGCTGCGATACCAGAGGGCCCAGCGGTACATTTCTGCCCACCTACGACGACAGCCTCAGCATTCCATTCCGCAGGGTGCACTGGCAATCCCCCTACCGAGGTGATGCCATCAAGGATGAATGGAATGCCATGTTTCTCAGCAATCTTAGCGATCTCAGGGGCGTTTTGCGTGATTCCTGATGATGTTTCGTTATGACAGATAGCGAGAGCATCATGTTTACCCGTTGATAGCATTGTATCTATTTCTCCAAGATCAAATGGTTGACCCCATGCATATTTGAGATGAGTCGCATTCGCGAAATGTTGGCACAATTGTGCGACGCGTTCGCCGAATTTTCCATTTGTAGGAACGAGGACATTATCGTTGGATCCAAATCGATTTGCAATTACCATCTCCATTGCCGCAGTACCTGATCCTGAGACCACTACCACTGAGTACCCGTCCTCGCCCTCTTGGGCCTGCTGCCCAACTTCGATTGTGGTGGGTGTAAGGGCGAAACTATGTCTCAGTCGTCCATGTAGTTCAGCCATCACTGATTTGAATTCTGGACTTCTGTGAGTCATTGTGGGGTGAGAAAGACCTGCGAGAACGGCATCAGTCAGCCTTGTTGGCCCAGGGATGAACCAACAACTACCTTCCCACTTCGAATCCATGTCTGAATCTTTACGAATCGGGTTCATCAAGAAGACGGACGTAGTGTACATTGTTGACGTGTTTTATCCGTGAGTCTGAAAGCCACGAGGTCTTGGGAGGTACATGGTTGAGGTCGGGCTCTGCATGATTCAAGGCGCCCGTCACGCCCATATCCGAGCTCTTGATAATGCTGCGAAACACCTCAATTCACCTCTAGTAATTCATGAACTTCGTACTCGAGAAGATGTGGTCAAAACACCCTGTGATGCATACGTTCTCCCTGGTGGTGAATCAACAGTCATGCGATTAACCGGTGGCGCAGAGGATAAGGGGGGTAGTGGACTTCTTCCCGCACTCTTCGAACAGTTACGTCATACAGGCGCTGCAGTTCTTGGTACGTGTGCAGGTGCGATTCTCCTATGTGATCCCCAAGACGGTGGTGAACCTTTGATTCCTGCACGTATCGGCCGAAACGCCTACGGTCGTCAAGTGGATTCCTTTCAATCACTCATCGAATCTCCTTTGTTGTCACGTTCTTTTCCTGGCGTATTCATCCGTGCTCCACGTTTTGAGTCGATAAGCACAGGTGTTGAGGTCGCTGCGAGCAATGGGGGGGAGCCAGTTGGTGTGATTTCAGGGCGCCGCCTTGCCCTTACCTTCCATCCCGAGCTTACAGAGGATTTCGGTTTCCATGCTTGGCTCCTCAGTATCGCTATGGATAGTCCTCCGGGCCCCTCACCAGTAAAATCGGAGGCATGAGTATGGTAATGGGTATCCGGCTCCCCAATGTTCCCGAACTTCACGAAGCACCCGAAGCTGGCGAGGCAGAGGGCTGTATCCAATGCATGCAAGGGAGCAAATTGGTCCTCTTCATCACTGGTAAGTGCCATTGGGCCTGCGACTATTGTCCACTATCGGAGAATCGTAAAGAAAGCGATTTCATGTTTGCGAATGAACGACGTTGCACAGATTACGATGAGGTGATTGAAGAGGCTCGGGCGATGCGGGCCACTGGTGCAGGAATCACGGGTGGTGACCCGATGATGGACTTCAACCATACTCTCGAAGGAATTCGCCGACTTCGGTCGGAATTTGGTCCCACTTTCCACATGCACCTCTACACGTCCATCGCTTTTCGCCTCGACTGGGCTCCTCTCCTCGCAGAGGCTGGACTCGATGAGATACGCTTCCACCTCCTCGATTTCAAGCTAGATCCATATCGGAAAATTATCCGCGCTTGCGCGGATGCAGGGATACACACTGGCGTCGAGGTTCCATGTCCACCTGATATGGAATCAGAGATGTTTGCCCTTCTTGAGAATCTTCGTGACACAGGAATCTCTTTCCTTAACCTCAACGAACTTGAGATTACAGTTGGTAATCATGATCAGATGGATGTTCGTGGTTTCAATCTCTCCGATGGCATCACGGCGGGGGCAGCTGGTTCATCTGAATTGGCTGAACGCCTCCGGGATCGTGTTCGCGCCGCAGATGTTTCTGCACCTGATCCGGATGACGGAGGGATAAGGGCAGCATATGGATATCATCTGAAGTTCTGTACGGCGGTGTTCAAGGATGCCGGGCAACTTCGACGCCGTTTTCTTCGCCGTGGAGAGGCGACAATTGCTCCTCATGAGACTCTCACAGATGACGGGACTCTCCTGTTTGGGGCAATCTACAGTTCATCCGAAGATGCGCAAGGTGACATAGAAGAAATTCGCGATGTATGTGATTTGCCTGCAACCTTTTTGCATTATGATGAGGTGGAGTCTCGAATCGAGATACCTCTCGTAATCGCCGAGGAGTTTGCTGAGGAAATAGATGCACCTGTAGCACTCGTGGAGGTACATCCTACTCATGAGCGATTGGAGATGACTCTCATCTGGCTTAATGAACATCGGCCAGAATGAGCACTTCTCCTGCGTCGGCTTGATGAATCCCTTTTGTTTCGGGAGCCCATGGCCGAGGACGAACCCTCCGATCCGGACGAGGTGCAACCTGCCGAGGAAATCGAGGTACCTTTGTCCCCTGAGGAGCGAATCAAGGAACTTGAGGCGGCCCTCCATGAGATTGAGAAGGAGATGCTCTACAAACAGGCAGAGGTTCAGAATGCTCTCGCCCAGGTTGCAAAGGTTCGGTCGGAAGGAACACGCTACGGAGGCATGGGCCTAGCACGCAGAATCGTTGGTTCGGTTGAGAACCTAGAACGCGCCATAGATCACATCGAGGAGGATGATGAGGGCCCGATTTCATCAGCACTTCGGATGGTTCACAAGGATATCCTAGCATCCCTCAAGACCGAAGGTGTCGAACCTATCGAAGCGCTGGGTCTCCCATTTGATCCTGCGAAGATGGAGGCTATCACCACTGTTCCATCGTCAGAGGAATATGGGCCGGGCATGGTTGTCTCTGTACTCGAACCTGGATGGGTGCTTCGTGACAGGGTGCTAAAGGTGGCACGCGTCGTCGTCGCTTCAGAATGAGCGCATCATCTTTCATTACTGGGCTGCTGGCCCTCCTACTTTTGTACCCTGCAACCGTTGGTCTAGTACAGATTAGCAATGGCCTCTCAGGGCCTGAATCTGGTCAAGATTTTCCGGATAATTGTGAAGGTAAGGAGTACAAGTGTGCACGTATTGCTCCTGATTCACATCGGTCCAATGGTGAGATGGAACTCCGATTCAACAACACATCTGTTGATCAGGTTCTTGCCACCTTCGATCTTTGGGTTAACGAACAGCCTCGGACTATTGAGGAAACGCGTTTAATCGATGAATCCAGCATAGATATTCACGTTGTCATTCACACTCAGTTTCTGTCTTACGCTGATGATTTGTATATCCATATCGAATGTAATGGGGATGATGCAGTGGTATGGCTGCATTCATCATCTCGATTTGGAGTCAGTGATCTTGGGGTAAATCCCGATCGCATCCTAGATCTTCATTCATCCTTGATTTCAGTGCAACATGCAGGGACGCCATGTTCGTAATCAACCGACTGGTTCTCCGCCGTGACCCATGAAGGCGAGACGTCGAAGCCCATCGTTTTCGATTAGAAAATCCACCACTACTTCGGGGATACTTTCCATTAGGACAACTCTCACCGCCTCATAATCGGTGATTGTCGACATCATTTGCATTGTGGCTCTCACACGCCAACCCTGCCAGTTGCTGCGATTCTCATGTTGCATCATTATGACCTCCCATCCAGCATCCTCATAGAGATCAGCAGTCCCTCGATCCGACGTAAATATGGATCCTGCTACGCCATGGAATTGCTCGGCATGTCTGACATAATTTGGGGGGTCATTTAGATCGGGTACTTGTACAATCTGAGTTTTTCCAATCTCTGTTGCATGATTACTGTCTAGCCATGTTTGGATCATTTTCTCTCGCTCTTCAGCATTCCATGGGTTTTCCAATGATGATTCTGCCTCTGAGGAGCCGATGCAGATGCGAAGGGGGTTCTTGCTCCCATTTGCTTTCAGATGTTCAAGGGCGGCACTAATCATTGCTGCGTGCCCTCTATGGAAAGGTTGGAAGCGACCTAGTACAATCATTGTCGAGTCCATATTCAGTCCTCCGGCCACCCATTGATGAGTATTCTTTGGAGATTCCATTCTCCTTGCCCCCAGCGGTTTGCTTCCAGCCATTCGCGACCAATCAGTGCATGTGTGTCTATCCGTCGCTTCACAACGTGGGCAATTTTCGACAAACCATCAGCTGCTCTTTGATGAGCCTGCATGGTGGGGAGAATCAATGGGTCTTTGGCTGGATCCATCGTCTCTCCTAGTGCTTCCCTCCGTTGCATCCAATCCAGAGATACGGATTCCAAATAACTCTCTTGATTCATTTGTCCAATCCGTTCTAAGGCGGTATTCCAAACCTGGCTTCGATAGAGATCTTCGGCATCCTCTAGGGGGTCATCGAGATGAGGTTCGATATAGAGGAGAACTCGGCCTTCCCAAGCAGCCCAGTCCCCAATACTAGCCCATTCCGTTAACGTAGAGATGACCCGGCAGGCCTCTTCAGCGCCAATCATCTTCCGATTGTGGGCTTCACGGATCTCGCCCATCAGAGTCCCCTCCCCAAGATTCCTCCTCCATTCATCCATCCATTCAAGGAAATCGCCCTCGAGGTCGACAGCGAATCTGCGTTCCATTCCTCCATGGATCTGGGGTCGTGAATTGCGAAGCTGTTGAGTTTCCATGCCTTCCACTAAATCGTCTACCTGCATCTCCGTCAGGGAGATGAGTGTGGGGACATCAATAAGCCGAATCTGAAGGTCAGGCATCGTCCTCTATCGGCAATCCACGCAGTCCACGCATGAACCCTCGCTTGGACGGGGGTTTGAAGAATCGTCGTGCAGACGAAACCACATCAGAATGTGGAGGTGAGGGGAGTTGGCGACCATTCGTGAGCAAATTGCATCCCTTGAAGAGGAGATCCACAAGACTCAGAAGAATAAGGCAACCAACGCCCATATCGGAAAACTCAAGGCTAAAATTGCGGCGTTGAAAGTAAAGGAAGAGAAAGCCACAGCTCATTCAAAATCTAGTGGCGGAGGGGACGGTTTTGAGGTCAAGAAGTCCGGCGATGCATCTGTCGCTCTCGTCGGTTTCCCTTCAGTAGGTAAATCGAGCCTGATTAGTCGCTTGACAGGTGTAGATTCTGAAACTGGTGCCTTTGCCTTCACTACACTGACTTGCATCCCCGGTGTGCTTGAGCACAATGGCGCGAAGATCCAGATTCTCGATCTACCGGGCCTGATTAAGGGGGCTGCGGACGGTAAGGGTAGAGGCAAGGAGATTCTGAATGTGATTCGAGCATCAGATATGGTTCTCTATGTCATCGATCCGTTCCAAGATTCCCACTTCAATGTCCTTGATTCGGAATTGGATAAAGCGGGAATGCGACTCAATGAAGCAAAACCGCAGGTATTCATCAATAAGACTGGGCGAGGTGGAATTATCGTTCGATCCACATGCGCTCAACCAGATGTGGATTTCGTTGATATCCAGGAAATTGTCCGTTCTTTCGGCATAGTATCTGCTGAGGTGACGATGCGGTCCCGTACGTCTCATGATCACATTGTGGATACGCTTGCAGGTAATTGCATTTATTCTAAGGCCGTTGTCGTGATTAACAAGGTCGATCTTGCGACTGAAGAGGATATGTCTCGTGCACGGGCCATGATCCCTGATGGGTGGCCGATTCTCCCCGTATCTGCAAAAACAGGACAGGGAATAGAGGAGATGAAGGACTTCATCTTCGATAATTTGCGTTTCATGCGTGTCTTCCTTAAGCCCCAGGGTGGGGAGGCCGATCTCGTGGAGCCACTAATCATCAAGAATACCAGCACAGTGCAAGACGTCTGTGTCAAGTTGCATCGAGATTTCGTTCGTAAATTCAGATATGCTCGTGTTAAGGGTCCGAGTGCGAAATTCGATTGGCAACGTGTCGGTTTGGATCATCTCTTGAAGGATGGAGATTTACTTTCCATCATCGTACGACGCTGAAATCATGTTTTTTTACCGAGGCATTGGTTAAAGCAGGAGTTACATCCTACCAGCCAACGTAGAGGTCAATCAGCATGGAGCGAACGTCGCCGCGAATCGGTTTCATTGCGGCTGCAATTTGCATATTCCTTCTGATCTCCCTTCTGTTCAACTCTTATCTTGGCGTCTTTCCTGCGATTATTTCCGATGTGATTCCAGGCAAGTTCCATCCTCACTACTACATTGCCAATCTACTTGGTATCGAAGGTTCTGCATCAGCGTACTCTGAGGCTGGAGTCCTGTCCTTACAGGAGCGCCTCCAGCTCATTTTGTTACCAATTACGATTGTAGTGGCTCGGCGTGGTCTGAAGCCGAGAGAAACCTTTGAGATGCCTCGAGTCGCCAGTCTTGCAGAACAGGCTGAGGCGATGGAGGCAGGAGGTGTCGCCACAGTATCACGAGAAGCGGAGGGTAATCGTATGACGGTAGCAGTATCGAGAATCATGGTCTTAGGCATGGGACTTTTTCTCATCTTGAACTCCGTGATTGGAGCCTTTCCCGGCTTCATTTTCGGCGAATTTGGCTCTCGTCTTCATGTTGCTTATGCCGTGATGAGCAAACTTGGTATGGACCCCTCAGGACCTATTTGGTCAGACGCAGGTTTCACAATCTCAACTCAGGACATTGGAGTAATCTGGCTTCTTGTATTCCTGATTCCAATGGCATTCCGTTCACGTGGACAGCCGGAAGGACGACCATCTGTCCCTTCATCGAACTTACCTAGTGTTGGCCGCAGTCAGAATCGTGTTGTGAATCCGTTGGCACAGGAGGTCATATCATCAGTTCTAGGTACCAAGGATGTCCCTATTAATGGCAATAAGACGTTCTCTATGCATATTCCGGCTGCAGGTGTGATGGCATCTGGAATTGAAGAGCCTACTTTTGGCGCCATCGAATCCACCGAAGGTGTGGTCATCGATATGCCATCATTGGAGGAGGAAGAGGAAGCCGTTGCTCCTTCTGTAGCAATGCCTGACTTTGATGCCCAACCCGTTGAGGAGCCATCATTTACCTTTGATTCCAGTGCAGATGAAGCAATTCTTGGCCTCCGTTCTGAAGACATAAATATCCTTTCTGATGGTGTTGATCAGGGTTCTATGGAGGCTGTATCCGTAGAGGTTAACATCGAATCATTAGGCAATGATATCCTTGATGCGGTCGAAGATGAACCTCTCCTAACTGCAGTAGAGGTTGATGATGAGCCAATCAGGAACCTTGTTTCTCGTAAGGAAACAGTCGAGCCTAAAGTCGAAG
>DAYJ01000017.1:0-1832 GCA_002506875.1 Euryarchaeota archaeon UBA40
CAGCAGGGCCAGCAAGGTCAGCAGCAGGACAATGGTCAGGGTCAGCAACAGCAGGGCGGCGAACAAGGCGCCCAGCAAGGTGGCCAGGATCAGCAGAACCAGAACGGTGACAACCAGAACGGTCAGAACCAGCAGCAGACCGGCCAGACCCAGAACGGCCAGCAAGGCCAGCAGGGTCAGCAATCCGACCAGCAGCAAGGACAGCAGCTCGACAACCAGGAGCAGAACGGCGACAACGACAATGATGGAGACGGCATCCCAGACGACGCGGATAACGACGACGACAACGATGGCATCCCAGACAGTGTCGATGACAGCCCGGAAGACCACGACAACGACGGCATCGATGATGCTGAGGACAGCGACGATGACGGCGACGGCATCGACGATGAAGAGGAAGTGAACGATGGTGACCCTAACACGGACATCTACGATCACGACAATGACGGCCTAGCCGACAACCTCGACCTCGACATCGACAACGACGGAATCGATAACATCAACGACAAGGGACCTAACGGCGAGGATTACTCCCGTGACCATGACAACGATGGTATGGATGATGGAGTTGACCCGGACGACGACAACGACGAGATCCTCGACGTTGACGAGTTCGATGGTGTCACCGGTGAGTGGCGCTACGACCACGACAACGATGGTCTCCAGGACAAGACGGACACGGACGACGATAACGACGGCCTTTCCGACTGGTTCGAGACCAACGATGGCAACGACATGACCGGTCAGTTCGACCACGACAACGACGGCGTTGAGGACCACCTCGATGCTGACGATGACGGGGACGGCATCCTCGACGAACTCGAGGTTTGATCACTAAGTGTCAGGTCAAGCGGTTTCGATCGCTCCTTAGACTGCTTTTTGCAGGATCCCCCGGCTCATCCGATTGTTCTCCGGAACTTTCGGATGGGTCGAATTCCTTCTTTTACCTGCAATCCTTGATGAACGGAACGTGTGTTCTTCGGTTGGGATTGGTGCTGAATGGACCCTGACTCAACTCTGCTCGCCGCCGGTTTAGGCGGGGCTATTGCGGTGGTAATTCTGCTTCGAATCCTCTTTCGTTTTATGCGCATGAATACAATTGCGTCGGATGTTTCGAAGGTAAGAGAAACGGATCTCCAATCCGAACCGATTCCTTTAGCGACATATACGCGAACTTTGACTATGCGCGAACGCATCCTCCTCCATCTTCGGTACGTAGCTTCAAAACCAACCGAAATTGAAGGTACAATGCCAACACACAATGAGGCGATTGATGCTGTAACGATGGGCGACCTCAAAGGCTTGCACGTAGCGCTTTCTGCAATGGAGAGTGATGGAGAGATCCGCTCCACAGGGATGGTAGGTTCAATTTTCGAACTTACCGATGAAGGACGTATTAGAGCCAATGCAATCCATGGTGATTTTATTGGTTCCACTGTGATGATGGATGGCGTAGAGATAGCGGTTGGTGAGGCAATTGGATTCGAAGGATTCCCCTTAATCGGCGATCACATAGAATCGTGGGAAGACGGTCATGGTGCCGAAAGCCTTCGTAGCCTGATTTCATCGATGATTACAGCATTCTCTGATGGACGAATGACCTTCAAAGAAAAGCAAGAAATTGATATTCAGGCCGAGGAAAATGGTCTGGATGAACTTCAAGCTGGCCATATTGCGTCGTATGTCAAGGCTGCAATGGATGTACGCGATGTTATCGTGGAAGAGGAGATTGAACTTCCATCAGCTCCAGATTTTCCAGATATTGAATCCGAGGAGATACCTGAGTTCAATCTAGATCTAAGTGAACCCGAACCGGAGCCTGAACCGGAGCC
>DAYJ01000017.1:2216-9056 GCA_002506875.1 Euryarchaeota archaeon UBA40
CGAACCGGAGCCCGAACCGGAGCCACACTTGTCTATGGCGGATCGTTATGGAGGACCTGATCCAGAAGATGATTCACGACCTGACCACATGCATCGAAAATTCTGAATAAATGTGCATCTGAATCTTCACGACTCGCATTGGATATTAAAGCGAGAACCACTTCCACGAGAACATAGGAGAGCCTAGGGTAGGTGAGATTATGCGCATCACACCTTATCTAATGGCTGCTTTTGGCCTCATATTCCTCATATTCGGTCTTGGAATCGATTTTGGAGAAACTGAGAACTCGTTCGATGCAATCCAGGTCCTTCTGGGCTTGATTCAGACCATTATTGGCATCCTCCTTACTGGCCATGTGCCCCTACCATTCCTCCCTCTGCCGGGTGTTAATCCAGTTGAGCACGAGGATCCAACCAAGAAATTCTGAGCGTGAATAACATGTGGGAACACCGATCAATCTCTGATGAATACCTCCGAACAAACCGCCGAATCCAGCCCATGGAAACCTATGTGGAATTGATGGGAATGGTCGAGCGAGGCGTCGCAGCCCCCCAATCTCATGCTTTTGATGACGAGGACTTCCTCCAATACATCCCACGTTCAGGTCCTTGGGCACCGCAGATGAATACTGACATGACAACAGAAGACCCCCGCCGCCGCTATATCGGAAAGGGAGTACCGAAGTTCCTCAACACCAACATCATTCTCGGCTCAAGTTGGATTGAGTCGGACCGCTTCCGGTTCGAGCGCGACCTCAATACAATGTCTGACTGGGTCAAGCAAAAGACGATTCTGCAAGCAAATATGTGGACTCCAGCCCAGGTCGTTACAACACAAACACTCGTGTTTTGCTCTACTGGTGACGAAGACCGAATGGGCAGTGCTCTAAGCGTTCGAGCGGATCCAACTGATTTCGAGATCCCAGGGGATGACCACATGTTCCTTGGAGTCGGGCCTGACGGTTTCCCAGAATGGGAACCACTCGTATGGGGTCTTGGTCATCGTGGTGTCGTACCTGGCTCTGATCCGCAAGAGCGTGTTTACTATCCTTCTTTGATGCACAGAAACGTGACTTACAACAATCGTCTTGGATGGATTCGTTATTCACCAGCAGGATTTGGAAAGGATGCAAACGGCTACCTGATGACAAAACCTTACGATTGGATTTGGCAAGCTGTAAATGGTAACCGGGATACTCCATCCGCATTCAACCTCCTCGTGAACATGCCCGACCGCCGCGAATCCTTCGGCGAAGAAGGGATCACGGACATCTTCCTGACCTCGGGCAAGACCTCGCTCTACTCGCTCATGGGCATGATGTCCTCCCCGATGGTTCGCCAAATGTTCGGCTCCGGTACCGACCTGGTGCCTTTGGAGATGCACATGGTCGAACCCGGCCTCGACGAGTGGATTCAGCGCGCCAGCGACGAAGACCGCTACGGCCGCATCTTCGAGTACTGCGCCACGCTCGGCTACCTCCTGACCGACCCCGCGATCGGCAGCCTCGGCGAAGGAAACCAGCGCCGCCGCCTCATCATCTACCCTCAGGACCAAGCCAACCTGTTGGCGTGCGTCAGCGCCAGCCAAGTGGCCGACCACGCGGTCAAGGTCAACTACGGCTCCACGGTGTTCACCAAGCTCGACCAAGCGGACTTCGAAAACCGCATGTCGCGCCGNNCAACCTCCTCGTGAACATGCCCGATCGTCGAGATTCGTTTGGAGAGGACGGAATTACAGACATCTTCCTGACATCTGGCAAGACCTCGCTTTACACGATGATGGGCATGATGAACTCCGCCACAGTTCGTCAGATGTTTGGTGGTGGTTCTGATCTGGTACCTCTTGAAATGCATATTGTCGAGCCAGGTCTCGATGAATGGGTTCAGCGTGCAAGTGACGAGGATCGTTATGGTCGCCTATTCGAGTATACTGCAACTCTCGGCTACCTACTCACCGATCCAAACATTGGTACACTCGGTGAAGGAGCAGGCCGCCGCCGCCTTCTCGTATATCCACAAGATCAGGCGAATCTGCTTACCAGCGTGAATGCCAGTCAGGTTGCTGACCATGCACTCAAGGGCAACTATCAGGCAACAGTATTCACTAAACTTGACCAAGCAGACTTCCAGAATCGCGTATCTCGACGTATGAGCCAGTATGCGGATTTGATTACTCCAAGCGCAAAGGCCCGTGGCCAACGCTGGGTATCTCAGGCAAACTGGGGTGGAGAAGACGGTGTTCAGCAGGGTGCAACAGTTCACTCATTGTTGGCAGTTCGTGGTTACGAAGTTCTTCAGATGGAGGAGTACCGGGCAACTTTCAACGAGGTTAGCGCTGCTCCTCAGCGTTTGATGAATCGCCTCATCCAGAGTGTTGCTACAAACGCCCTCAAGACGGTTTACCCTCTCAATATCGTGACAGACCAAGGTGGTGGTGGGGCGCCATATCAGAAGCTCTTCTCACCAATGTCTTCTGATGAACCACTCGTTTACTACACCGATATCCGCTTCCTAGTGCCGACTACAATTGATGACCTTCGTTCTCAAACTGGTCAGAAGGGAGCAGACCGTGCAAAACTCCGCGATGCGTTCACCGAGCTTACTGGAGCCGATCCAGTTACTGGCTTACAAGTGCTCGACCTCTGTCTACCATTCTTGGCTGAAATGGGACCAGGCTCATGGCAGCAAGGCACGGGAGTCAAGCCCAACGAAGTCATTGTTGAGGTTACTTGTGCAGTCAACCCCAACGCTGTATGGAAGAGCCTACTCGAGCCAACCCTCAACGACACATTCCAACTTCCTAAGGGTAAGAAGGGCACCGCTGCGAATATCTGGGGCGATGTCCTGATTCAGAACGATCAGCTGCAAGAGAAGATGAAGAAGGACGGCATTGAGCCCTGGCTCCGAATGCTCAAGATGATTTACCATTATTCCAACAACCTTTCAAAGAAGCGAAATGGACTTTGATAGCCATTCAGAGGTTTGCATAGCCGAACCTTATTCAAGCCATTCATGAACGGTTGACCATGGCCGGTGGGACAAGGCTACTCCAGTTCCGTGTCACTGCCGAGAACTTCGGAAACCTCGAAGGAGCACATTTACTGGAATTCTTTGATTCAGTTGAATTTATTTCGAATTATCAACCGGGCAGTAAAAACACCCCCGCCAGTATTATTGCGAAACTCAAGCATCAACACCCGCTCCATGAGTATGAGGAAATCGATGCCCTTCGCATCATCACTATTTTGACCGAAGGTGAGAATGAGTCTATCGCAATCGTAACTCTGGGAGGGCCGTTCACTCGCAAAGTCGCCTCTTTAGATAGCCTTTGGTTTACTCATCCAACAATTGCAACTCCTGATTTTTTGAAGGTGACAATCAGTGGCATTCCCAGTTCCATTAAGGAGATAATGAGAATTGCCCAAGCACTTCCTGAAAGAATGTCATACTCATTATTGGAGTCGGAAGATAGTAAAATAACACCAATAAACATGAGTGATATGCCACCTAAAAGGCAGAATATATTGCTCAAAGCCATCGAATTGGGGTACTACCGATACCCTAGAGGGTGTACTCAGCGTGACATTGCTGAAGCAGTCGGATTGAAGCAGGCCACGGTATCTGAACATCTCCAGAAGGGGGAGTCCACAGTCCTCAATTCATGGTCAAAAAATCACAATTAATCATGCTCCTCGGAGACCAATAGCAATCGCTAGAAGGCCAAGACATCCTCCGAGTAATGGAAACAATCGTGGTGCAATTTTTGGATCGGTCATGAAACGTTCTAGCTTCATACCAAACACGCTCCAAGCAAATATTGCAAGAATACAGATGGTGGTTACGATAGAGATGATCCATAATGACCCCGTAACTCCCCCTCCAAAATCATCGAGTAGAAGCGTCATGTAGAGAATGACAAATCCCCATTCTTTACCGTTAATCCATTGCATTGCAAATCCAGTTTTGAAGCCTAGACGGGGAATATCACTCTGTTTCGTCAAATCTGGACGAAGTCGACCGATTACAATCGCAAGTAGGATGATGAATACCACTCCGATCCAGTGGAGAATGTACGCCCAATCCCCCCATTCATTCAGGTTGTTCACAAGGATAGCAACAAATGTCTGCAAGAGTATGAAACCAGTTGCCATTCCTCCAATTAGTGGGATGTTTGCACGCGCTCCGTGCAATCCAGAATGGATTAGAGCGGTCAAATTATTTGGCCCAGGGGTAACTAAAGCAATCGAAACGATTCCAATTAGCGCAATAATCGAAGACAACTCCACCATCTATCCATTCTCCCTAATTTACGAGCGGTCCCTACGGGACCGTATGTTCCACTATACTCCATTCCATTTATATGGCCCGTTCATCATCGGTTCCATAGTCATATGTTTTCACTATTAAATGAAATACATGAGCAGTCGCTATGCTTTGAAAGTCCGTTCTTTAGTACTTGTTTTCCTCATGATTACAATGGCTCAAGTTGGATATACTTCGAATGGTTTCCAACCTGGGATCCATACCTCATTGGATCTAATTGATGATGTTTCAGGAGTACCATCCAATAACGATGTAGCTTCACTTTTTGCTGGTGGAGGGCACTCATGCGTGATTACTGAAGGGGACCTCGTGAAGTGTTGGGGGAACAACACCGCAGGTCAGTTGGGTATTGGTAACTCAGAAAGTATGGGTGACGAAGTTGATGAAATGGGGAATCAATTGCCCTATCTGAACTTGGGAACTGACCTGATACCTGAGAGCGCTGCATTGGGAATGGCCCATACTTGCTTACTTTTCTCGAATAATTCTGTGAAATGTTTTGGAGACATCAATGCTCTTGGACTCGGATATACTGATTCCAACGGTGCTGGAGACGGATATCTCGAGACCGGAGATTATCTCCCATTTTGGCCATCTCCAACAGGTAGAACTGTTTCACAAATTGCTGCAGGATGGTATCACACATGTGTCGTTTTAGATGATGGAAGTATGACCTGTTGGGGCGACAATAGCAACGGACAGCTTGGTATGGGCAACACAACAGATCTTGGACAAGAATCAGATGAAGTTGGTGACTCGGTATCATATGTCCCTCTTCCTTCTGGAGTTACAGTTTCTGATATGGCGTTAGGGGCTGACCATACATGCGTACTCTACGACACAGGAGATGTTGCTTGTTGGGGTGGCAATGACTACGGTCAACTTGGTATTGGAAGTACAGAAGATATTCTAGATGAGTCAGCAGAGACTCTAACCAATATTTCATTCCCGTCTGGTCGCTATGCTATCGATATTACAGCTGGATCTGGATTCACCTGTGCCGTACTAGACAACAACCAAGCAATTTGTTGGGGGTTGAATGATGTAGGTCAACTAGGGTTAGGTCACAGCAATAACTACGGAGATTCAGGCTCAGAACCAATTAGCAGTCTTTCTTCAATCAGTTTAACTGCTACAGGTTCCACAACTATTCGAAACATCGATGCTGGATATGATCACGTTTGTGTAGCATTAAGCAACAATAACGTGAAGTGTTGGGGAGGGAATCTATTCGGTCATTTGGGAATTGGCGTCAGTGGTCCAAATGCCCACAGAGGAGATGACGTGAATGAAATGGGGGCAAATCTCCCAGCCATTACTTTAGGCTCAAGCCCCAATCCAATTGCTGTAGAAGTTGGTGAGAATTTTGCTTGTATGTTGAAACAGGCGGGCAACATGCCAGTCAAGTGTTGGGGAACTTCAGTCAATGGCCGTTTAGGTTATGAAAACACAGAAGCTCTTGGAGACAGTTCGAGTGATAATTTAGCGAATGTTGTTGATTTGGGCTTGGATTCTGAATATGAATCGGTTGATTGTGGAGGGGCAAATCCGTTCCTTCATGATACCAATATTTTGCCAGCAGAGGAATTGGATAACGCAGGAAACGGTCGCAAGATAGACATCGCCTTCCGTTCAGACGGATGCCCTGCAATTCTGTATACTGATGACAATGCAGATAATCTTCGATTTGCCATGTATGACAATGGAATTTGGGTCTATGAGTATCCGTATACATCCGCAGCAGGTTCATCAGTTGGCGACCTAAGTATTCTTTTTGATGAGAATGATATTCCTCATCTCGCTTGGTCTGACATCGGTTACGATACCAGTAGCGACGACACCCATTATGCAACAAAGGCCAATGGGAAATGGAACCACGTCCAACTTTCGAATTTACCTTCTAATACTTACAATACTGAAATAATTCAATTTGATGATGGTGACCTAGAAATTATTGCCGCCCCATTCACTTCATCGCAACTTTATTCAGAATTATGTTCATCATCAGATGACTGCTTAGATTCATCAGATTGGTCTCAAGAAACAGTAGACCCCGGAATTACAACCCTTCAGGGCTTTGATTCCTCAATTGGTCCTGCTGGAGACGCTTGGCTATCTTACACTTTTTCTTCGACTTTAGGTACCAATTTCTTGTCTCTTCAGTCCAAGCCAACCGGAGGTAGTTGGACATCATCCGTCCTTGTCGCTCAAAATTCCTCAAGTGTAACTTCTGCAGTTTCAGACATAGAAGTAGCTGTTGATGGCACTGTTCATGCAGTATATCTTCACGAAGACTATGCTACAGATGGAATCATGTATACCTCATGTTCAGGGGGGTGGTCCGATTGTAATTCGGCTTCTGATTGGTCGTTTATTCCCGTTCCTCATGTAACCAACGATACATTCTCACTAGCGATTGACTACGATCTTGTTCCACATATTTTCTTTAACGCATCATCTTCGTTGAAATTCATCAAATTAGTAGATGGCACCTGGTCTTCTCCTGTTGAGGTTTTG
>DAYJ01000079.1:0-39456 GCA_002506875.1 Euryarchaeota archaeon UBA40
GTTCAGGATATGTCGATCTTCGGTCTCTCAGGCCAACACGTCTCCCCGCAGGGCGAATCGGCCTCAACCACTTCCCCCATCATGAGCGCATGCTGGGGTGCACTAAGCATCCGTCCGACATACCACCCGTATATGAAGAAAGCGGAACAGCATGACGGAAAATATGTGCGAAATTAGGCCCCACCAAGGGTAGAAATTCGCAGATTTTCATTCAAAATTGAATCATCTGGTCGAACACCAACTGCAGTTTCAATCAGGTTCGATGCCTCAAGACCGCGGCCAAGAGCCTGAAGACTTACAGCATGATTGTTCAGAAGACTGATGTCGGTCTCCTTAGCCAGTGAAGATGCTGCATCAAAAATTGGAAGCGCCGTCTCATGGCGTTCGGCGGCACCGAGGGCAGTTGCGAGATTCATCAGGATTGATGCATCCTCCCGATCAGCCATTGCGGCTTGCCGGAGAGTCAGAATTGCAGCATGGAACAACGGCCTTTCCGCCGGGTCGCCTCCGGGTGATGAAGCATAGTCAGCCAGAGCATTTTGCAATAGGCAAAGGCCGTGATTGTTAATTGCAGCAGCGTCTCCAGGCCTCTCCCCACAGAGTTGCATAAATTTCGAAGCGGCAGTATCCCAATCATCCCGCTGCATTGCATGGAAACCTTCGACCATCGCCTCGCGCTGACCTGCTTCGAATGGAGGATTGAGGACTAATGCCCTTGCTGGCATCTGAACTAAACGTACTGATGCTGAACTCGGATCGAATGAGCTTGCCGCTTCCGCCGGATCCACCAATTCATCGAAGTCTACAGATACCTCAGTAAAGTTCGAATCATCAGAATAATCGTGATACACCACATCCTTGTCAGAATCAGTTTGTAGCGGCACTTCAACCGGAGTTGAAACTAGAAGATCAGGTGCCTCATCCTCCACTATAGGACTCGAAGAAGGAGCAGGCAATTGAGGCTCTTCCTCGATGGAAACGGGGGCGGGTAAGACCTCCTGAACAACTTTGACAGGTTCATCATTAAGTTCGGATACAGGGTCATGCTCCTCAACGACAGTAGTTGATTCAGCAACCGGTTCATCGACTGGAGCGACATCTTCGAGCAAGGGTGCAGAATCTTCTCCTTCATCATCTGAAGCACTAACACGGAGGCTTGATTGAGCTCCAGTACCAAATGGAAGCTCAATACTCTCAGAAGAACGGGATGCACCGATAGTGAAAGGAAGGCTAGATCCAGGGCTACTCTCCTGAGCGGGCCCACTAACTCCCTCAACTTCTGTCAGAATCTCTGCAAGGCCAGAAGCACCAGGAAGGGGACCAGATGGGACACCGTCGTCATTCATCGGCTCAATCTCGGACCCGAAGATACTCTTACACCCCGGGCAACGATTGCCCCCTCCGAACAGAAGGCCACAGACCCGGCACTCCTGCATGTACTGACCCACCCCTACCGAGGGATTTCATGCTGACGGCCCGTCGTTCATTCCTCTTCGATTATACTGAGGTCAGATGGACCCGTGAAGCGTCCAATCAAAACAAGACCACCCGTTGCACCGAAAACAAGAGCAAAAGGGATCCAAGGTGCCGCCCACTCGATCACATACATGATCACTAGATACGCGCTAGCAAGGATGACGCTTACAATCATGATAGGGAAACCTGTCTTGAAAAAGCGCTTGAAAGAGATGGCATGGCCTGCTTGTTCAGCAATACCTGCCGTTGCAACGTTTGCTGATGCGCCAATCAATGTCCCATTACCACCGAGACATGCTCCGAGAGCAAGGGCCCACGCCAAGGGACCGAGTGGAAGACCTACTGCTGCATCCTCTGCGATGGTAATCATCACAGGAACCATTGTTGCTGTGAACGGAATGTTGTCAATGAAGGCCGAAGCAATCGCAGATACCCAAAGAAGGAGAAGAAGTGCGACCATGAGTCGACTCTCAGCGGGAGCTGATTCGATAAGCGATTTAGTACTCTGAGCTAAAGCATCAACCATACCCATGGCACTAAGAGAACCAATGAGTATGAACAGACCTGCGAAGAACATCAGTGTGTTCCACTCTACTGAATCAAGTGCCTCTTCGATATGATGTGGAGTAGTTACAAGAAGCATCAGAAGTGCACCTGCAAGAGCAATGACTGCGACACTGGACAATGGATGTTCGAAAGCACTGTGAGCGAAGAACGCCACAAGAACAAGGGCGAGAACGGCTCCGGACTTTCGGAGCATAACAGGATTCTTGATTGCATATGTTTCACGGAGTGAATCGATGTCACGGTCTCGGACTAGGTCTAGCCCATCACGCTCGAGGCGATGAAGGAGCCAGAGTGATGGAAGGAATACTAAGCAGACAGCTGGAGCAAGGTTGATTACGAAATCGGCGAAGGTGATGAATTGATCCGCAAGGACACTGTCTGCGAGTTTTGACCTTGAGAGTGCTGCACCAATTATGATATTTGGAGGATCTCCAATCTGCGTCGCTGTCCCGCCGATATTCGAAAACATCACCTCTCCCACGAGAAGTGGAATCGGATCTAGATTCAGCACACGTGCGAGTTGGATGGTTACCGGTGCAATAAGTAGCATTGTGGTAACATTGTCAAGGAAAGCTGAGAACACTGCCGTGATAACAGCGAGGATAACCATCAGCCGCCAGATTGACCCGCCGCTACGTGCATAAGCCTCGACAGCAGCGTACTGGAATACGCCCGTCTCTGACAATATTCCAACGATGACCATCATTCCTAGCAAGAGGCCAACGGTTTCCCAATCAATCCATATGATGATGTCAAGGAGGGCTGGCCCTTCACCAGCGAGATGCAAGGCCCCAACTGCAACAGCGGCTCCAAGGAGGGCAGTTAGAGCACGATCGATTACCTCAGTGATAATCAAAGCGTAAACACCGGCGAGAATTAGAAACGAGGCAGGGAGGGCCCATCCGGGCATGTCTGGCACATGATCCACATACCAATGACGACCCGCGAGGCCGCCGCCGCCGCCGGCCTGAGCCAGTGGAAGAAACATCAAGGCAGCGATACTTGCAAGAAGAATCGAAGCTCGTAACCAGAACGCTTGAGAGTATGTCCGGGTGCGCATACCAGGAAGTGTCAGGAACCCGATTCAAATAACCATCCATCAGAATAAGATGCATGAGGAGTTCATGTTCTCTTCCAAAGAACAGCGACATTACCTCGGGAGAAAATGCATCGGGCACTAACCTGTTCCTCTAGATGGGTGAAAATTTCGGAACGAGATTCCCCTCCATCCGCAAATCCTCGATTGAGACGAATCTTGACCACAGAACGGGCCGATAACTGTACACGAATCTCCTCAATAATCGATGCAGTAAGGCCATTTCTCCCCAGCCGGACAGTCGCCTTGAGATCGGGATTACGTGCCAAATCCATGATGTTACGCGGTATTTCTGATTCTTTCATTACTCCTCACCTTCCTTGATTGGAAATCGACGGATTTGACCACATATAGTGCAAGTAGTAACCCTGAATCCGCAACGGATACGGATACGGGCGCCTGCACCAGGTAACATCGGATTATGGCAAGATCTGCATATCCAATGGCGAATCGAATCTGGCAATCGAGAATTATGCCTCCTTGCAGTTCGAACAAGGTCCCGTGCGGCAGTGGTACGAACTCGATCTGAAAGATCATGATTGAGAAGGATTGTAGACAACTCGTCCACCGCTTTTTGAGCGCGTTCATCACGAATACGCCGATTTCGGCCCCGACGAGACATACAAAACCCTCATTCAGGAAGGATCTTTGAGATCCTCACTCCAACTTCATCGATTGAGGCATTACCATCAATGCGATGGAGAAGCCCCCTCTGCTCATACCATAACGCTAGAGGAGATGTTTGCTCATGATAGGCAGATAACCTAGTACGGACAGTATCCTCAGAGTCGTCAGCCCTACGCTTGAAATCGGAGCCGCCACATTCATCACATCGCCCCTCTACCTCACAAGGCCGGAATTGATCATGATACACAGATCCACATCCTCCACAAGTAAAACGCCCCGTGATTCGGCCAACGATTGATTCATCCTCGACTTCGATGGCAATTACAAGAGATACTGGAGCGATTTCGGCTAGAGCTTCAGCTTGTGCTACAGTCCGAGGAAAACCATCGAAAAGGAGGCCCCTTTCTGCATCAGGTGCTTTGACGCGCTCCTCAATGAGTCCGATAATGACATCGTCAGGCACAAGCCCCCCTGACTCCATATGTCCCTTTGCGATTCTCCCAAGTTCTGTTCCTGCGGCGACAGCAGCTCTGAGCATATCGCCTGTAGATACCTGTGGTTTTCCTGTCGCTTGAACGATACGCCCAGCCTGTGTACCCTTACCGGCGCCAGGTGGTCCAAAGAGGACAATGCTGGATTCCATGGAACACACGACGGGGAGACAAGGGATAAGTCGACCGGCATCAACCATTAGGAGGGAAACCAGGAGGTAGACCTGGAGGAGGGGAGCCACTGCCATGGCCCGGAGGCATTCCAGAGGGAGGCTTCGCAGGCAATGGGGCAAGGCCACTATTGAGCGCAGCATTGATCTCTGCCTGAGACACACCTCCACTAACTAGAGATTCATTCACCACACCAGTATCCAAGGCAGCACTCATCCGTTGCTGGAAATCTCCTTGATTCAAAGCCGATCCAGCAGGTACCAGTCGCTCATCCTCCGATAATCTGTCAATGCCTCTATTCCGGAGGCTGAAGAGACCAAGCAAAGCAACCCCGAATACAACTAAGAGAACGATTCCGACTGCCCATGTAGGGACACCAATACTCGCGAGGAAGCCCGTGACGCCCCCTGTGTCAGTTCCGCTAGTAACTGTGGCTTCAAAACTGCCTGCTTCAACAACTAGGTCACCCATTGTGGCCAGGATAACAAATGACTTGACACCTGGCTCAGCAGAATCAGAAGGAGTGATTCTTACCTTGACATCGACTGACTCGCCAGCTGCAAGATTCGTTACTCCCGATGGTTCAAAATCAACGCTCCAACCACTAATTTCCACTGTTGTGAAGGTCGTAGTGAGCGGAATATTACCGCCATTCCTTGCAGTCATGTTGAGTATCGTAACTTCCGAACGAGGGAGATCAGTGAATCGATCATCTGAGAAGGAAACAACTGGTACTGATGCTTCCTCCACTTGGACGCCCAGGGATATAGAACGCGCGAGATTGAGTTCTGCTGAAGACACACCTCCTCGAACAAGTATGTCGACAGCAATAGGAGACATACCAGCATCAATACCAAGCGGTATGGTAAGACCAATCGTCGCAACACGTTCCTCGTTCATTGCTAATGTAATCGGAGCAGATGATAGGAATCCAATGGACCATCCATCTGGCAAAGTTGGGAATACCCAATCGAGAACAACGGGGACATTGCCAACATTCTGAACTGAGACATTGAATGAGGTAGTGTTACCTGGAAGGACTGAAACTATTCCCGATTCAGGACCAAGGAAAGCAAATTCACTTCGTTGTTCGACAATGAATCGACTCTGGTTCACCAACGGATCAAACGAACCTGTAGAGGTGCGTACAGTGATCATGTTTGTGTCAAGGTTATCTGCGGTAAACGGCACAATCATCTCAGCGACAAGCGTACTAATCGAACCAGGTTGTAACATCACTGAATGAGGCATTGTAACCTCGACACCGTCTGAAAGGAGGCGCACTGGCCAAGTCGTTAATCCTGAACTCACAGTAACTTCAACACTAAACTGGATATTACCCTCATTCTCAATCTCGATGGTGGTATTGACAATGTCTTCGTTCAAAACGGCACGTTGAGCAGAGAGGGCAGATGCGCCTACAGGAGTCCCATCTTCTTCGTAGATATCCACTGAAAATCTCCGACTTTCCAATACAGAAACCTGAACCGATTCTGTAGACCCCACCATTTCATCTGCACTTGAGACAATCGTACAATCGACTTGTACCTGCATACCAGCAGCTGGCTCACCAAGGTAAGCTTCTGGAATAATAACACGGATTGATAGGGCTACAAACTGCAATCGATTGAGCGGATCGAGCGATACAGCAGAAGAATTGCCTGAGCCAAGTTCTACCGCCCATCTATCTGAGTTGCTACAGGATACGTCGAAGATGGTTGGACCGTTACCAGAGTTACGCACTGTGATTGTATAACTGACTGTTTCTCCAGGAACGCCTGCTAGACCCTGATCACCAGCAAGTATAGTATCCAACCCCTCGACACGCAATACCTCTACGGTTAGTCGTACATTGAATGAGACAAGAGGAGACATACGGTCATACAAGGTGAGATCAACCACATGAGTCCCAGGCAAGGCATAGATCGATCCTGAGGGCGCATTCAAATCAGCATCGACATCGGTCAGAATTAGTGTAATGGTGTGGATTGAACCGGTTTGACCACCTTCAGGAAGGTTCCATGGACCTGATTCATTCAGAACGCGGGACCATTCATCTGCGGGTGCATCAAGAACCCCATCGTCACGCACATATTGCACAGGAGTAACAATCAGTCCGGCTTCAATCATCGCCGTGCCCTCATTCATTATGTCCAACTCAAAGGTCACTGAAGACTCAATTCGTGGATCAAGAACGCGTGATGACGCGGCCGTAAACTCCTCTGGAGTAGAAGGTAAAACTCCAGACTCAAGATGGGGGACAATTCGAACCCCGATTGCAGTGACATTAAGATCGTAAGTCAAGACGTTATTGTCGGTCCCGTTGACCTCATCGTTGAGTTCACCTACGGAGCCATCCGGATCCAAAGTCAGACGCAGGGTATGGATACCAGTCGTCTGGAAGGTGTGCTGAGTACTAATGGAATCAGCAGAACCACCAGCAATAGATGCGCGTGTAGAGCGAAGAATCTCAGTTGGCGGAACGGTTGAGATATCCTCAATGACGATGTCATATCCTGACGCTTCCCCGGGCGCCTGGTTCAACCACGCAGCACGAATCACAACGGCGTCGCCTTCGAGAGGAGAATCTGCTGAGGCCCAAAGAGAACCGCTGAATACCGCAAGATCGGGAATCATATTCTCCGAACCAATCGAAGTTGCAGTCATGGCGAAATCTTGAGCACCACCGCCTGCATGAGATACTCGAACCTGCCACGAACCCGAGAGGCCATTGGATGGAGGGATATGGACACGCTCGACATTGTTAGCCCGGTCATATGATCCACCAGTTGTGCTTACACCCTGTGAGAATACATTGCCACGATAGGAGGCACCATCTGGGGCGATAACTGTCAAATCTAAATCGTTCACCAATCGAGATGAGGATTGGCTTGCACTTGAGGAACCAGGAGCATCATTCCAAGCAATTGTGACATCAATACCGTGAGATGCATCCCAATCGTAGGTATAGACATAGGAATACCCTGGATCGAGGCTTTGATTCCAATCCATGAAGGTATTCAGAGGCACAATCCCATCCTTTGGATACAATGTCTGTTCGAGATCTATCTGACCCCAGCCTTCGTCCATATTCGGGATATCTGATGCTCCGAGATCCTTGGCCCCATTAATCATCAACGCCTTCAGTAAGTCGGATCGTGGAGAGGCGATTGAGAACTCTTCAAAGAGGAACTGCCGAACGAGGAGCACGTTACCCGCAGCAGCAGGAGTAGCCATAGAAGTACCATCCATCGACTGGTATAGAGGAGTGCTGCCATCAACGTGCCTTGCGGAGGAGCAGGAGGAACCCATTGGAGACTGTGCCTCCTGTGCTCGTGCTGAACAAATCTGGACTCCCGGCGATACAAGATCGGGTTTTATGCGACCATCGAGGGTAGGCCCAATTGAGGAAAATCCAGCCACTTGACCTGAAGGAGAAGTACCCGGGCGACCACTGGTTGAGGCTCCAATGGTGAGGACATTCTTCGCAGTAGATGGAGGGGACACGCTGCTAGCCCCGTTGGCTCCTTCGTTGCCCGCGGCAAACAGCACTAGGAAGTCATCATATTGATTTGTGTTTGTGAACGAGTCAGCAGAACGCGAATCCGAATTATATTGGCCACCAAGGTTCTCAGAACCCCAAGAGTTACTCTGTACTCTAGCATTCTGCTGCCACGAGTGGCGGAACATATCGAATAGCGAACCATACCTTGCAAGAGCACCAGTTTGATCATATTCGAGTTGATAGAAATGGAACGTGGCATTTGGCGCCATACCCTTCGTGGAAGAGTCGCCAGATCCATCCCCAAGGATGGTTGCCGTCACATGCGTACCATGTCCGGAGTTGGTATCTGCTGCAGAGTTATCTGGACCATACTGATTGTACACACCACGAATCCGCCCATTGAAGTCACCATGATCTTGATCGATGCCACTATCAGATATACCAATCACTTGGCCTTGCCCAGTAAGGCCAGGATTGGTGGAGCCAACAATTGCTGTAACACCAGTTACTGAACGTGCATACAGGTTTTCCAGCACAAGATCTGGAGCAGGCTCAATGAACAATACTAGGCCTGACTTCGCAATTTCAAGTAGAGAAGGAATATCCAGAGCATCGGCCTGACATAGCCATGCATCACAATGAGATCTCTCAGGCGATAACTGCGAGAGTGTTGTTTCAAGGAAAAGTAAGTCATCTCCATCTAGGTCGGGTGCCGGGATGATATTCACAGATTGTACACCCTCTGTCTGCAAGTTCGGAGAAAGACGCCAACCGGGATGTTGACTGCCAAACCATCGGATACCCTCGTTAGCAGCAATAGCCGAAACAGCTGCGTCGAGACGAGCAGGATCAGTGGGCAGACGGATGAGGAGTGCGTCATCGGGAAATACATCCAGAACCTCGTAGCCTTGCATCGAAAGCCATCCCATTAGATCGCTCAAATCTGCGTCTATGTCCTGGACAATCAAGAATCCCGTGGAAACAACATCAAGATCATCATGAAGGCCCTCTGGGAGAATGGGAGTGGAAATCAGTGGATCGAATGAACCAGTGACGGGATGAAGGATTCCTGTAGCGGCCCTAAGTGACGATTCCTCAAGGATTGGAGAACCACCAATTGACCAATGAGATGCGGCTTCATCGGATGTCCATTGAGTAACTTCAGACGCATCCATCTCAGCCATTTCATTGCCTAATGGAATCAATGGAATCAGGAAGAGTGAGACCAATAAAACACTCAGTCTACGCTCGACCATGGGTTGCGAGGGCGATGCCCCCCTTTTCATGGTTTTATGAGGATGTGTGGATTCTGCTCAGAGACCATAGTATGCGGAGATTGCGGCATCTGTCTTGGCGACGCTTGCACGCCAGTCGGCTTCAGTGTTCATCATAGCACGTATACAATCCACATTCTCAGGGATAACATCGCTCTCCTGATGGATTGCTTGGAAGTAATAGAGACGGTCCCCATTGAGTTTGACACCATCTTCCCAGACAAAGATCTCGTGTAAATCGCCCCACTTGCGCCCGATGTCTCGAGCCATTTCCATGACCTCTGCCGTAGTAGTAATTCTGTCACCAGCGCCACTCATGATAATCACACGAGGAGTGTTGCGCCACATCTCAAGAACAGATTCTGTGGTCAGGCCGTGACCCTCAGGCAAATCTGCAACAATCGCATGGACGTGCATAATTGTCGTAGGAACAGCAACAGCAAGTGAATTGATCTCTATCTCCGGCTTAACAGTCATGACATCAGGACCATGGTGACTTGGAACCTTCAGTACCGGTGCGATGGCATTGATTGGACCCTTCTTAGAATCACCTGGATCCGCAGCTCGACGAATCATTGTGCATTCAACCTTGAGAGAGCCACAGTGCTCGTAGAGAGGAACAAGGGTCCGGGATAGCCCAGTGGTATTGCAAGATACTACACGGGCTCCATCTACACCAAGGTTGTCCGCATGGTTAGCGCTAGAGGTATAGGACCGCCCCGTGAGCGCATGCTTCTCGCCCCCTTGGAAGATGTGCTTGATACCTGCAGCCTTGTACTTGGCAAGGTTATCAGCACCCATCTTTCCAGGTGCACAGTCGATGACAACATCGGCTATGGCAAGTAAGTCAGAAAGCCCACCTTGACACTTGTAGCCTGATTCTGCGAAAGAGGAGATACGATCTGCGTCATCAAATGTGCAGTATAGTGGGAACCCTTTCTTCTCCGCTAGCCCACAACCAAACGAAGGCCCGGTCTTCGTGACACCCACGATTTCCATATCATCCTGCGCGTCTACTGCATCAGCAACACGCTTCCCAATCGTTCCAAATCCATTGATGGCCACTTTGATACTCATGTGACTTCCTCAGCCCGTCGCCCCCGCGGGCCTTCTATCAACCATTCTCAGGCTGAATAGAGCCGAAGGGGTCAAGGACGGCCTTGAACCCCGGGTTGGCCATGGAGTCCCGTTCAGAGATTACGCAGCGTAGCGTGCGCTTGAAACGAGACCTTTCCAAGATGCTTGACCAAGCCATCCAATTGGACCGTGCCGTCAAGATTGGATGGGGCAGAGACGGAGAGGAAAAACCGAAGAAGCAGGAAACTGGCGTAATGACGCATCTTCCTGCTAAACTCAAGTTGCGCTTGTTAGGAGACATGGGAGATCTTGTAGGTAGTGCCAACAATGGTGCCCTGTTCGAGGTAGTTGGCACCGTTGGCCACATGGCATGTGCCTACCACCAGGACGGGAAGTGTACAATCACGAAGCAAACTGGCGACAGTGTTGGACTTGGGATGACTGGTGGAACCGTGATTTTACGTTCTGATACTGGAGCCGCAGCTGGCGAATCAATGTCAGGAGGACTGCTAGTTATCCGGGGTAACGCCGGGAACCGCGTTGGAGCGGCTATGAACGACGGCACCATTGTCCTGATGTCGAATGCGGGTGAACAAATTGGGGAATGTATGACCGGGGGCCGAATCGTTGTCGATGGGCGGATTGAATCCCTAGGTAAAGGGGCTAAATCACGATCAATTGAAACCGAAGAACTTGTCGAGATCAACGATTTACTCTCACCTCATAGTTTCAAGTTGACAATGGACGCCACAATAATCGAAACTGACCCAGAAGATGGGACTCCAATCTTAGCACCTCAGAAGGGATCATCTGGTCGATTCGATGGCATCCGATTATGCGCACATGGTAATGCTCTCTCTACATCACACATGGTAACAATTGATTCCACAGTGAAAATGCCGACTACATCCACGGGACTTGACCTCCGGAGCCCATGGATTCCGATTCTTACGAAAGGACCTTCCAAAGGTGGAAATGGGATTGATAGCCAGCCTTGCATGACAGATGCATCCCCACGGTCGATTGATTTCGTACGTATCAGCGAAGAAAATTACTCGACCTTGCGAGAGGAATTATCCGAAGCAGGAGGTGCAGTGATCGACATAGGTGGATTCCCAAACCTGTCTGAATCAGTGATACATGGTCTCGCAGTTGTCGCATCAGGCTTCCTCCCTGCACGAGCACCTGTTGTCTTGATGGATAATGTAGACCATACTGAGAGACTCCTGCGCATGACAGCTGAGCTTGGGCTGGCCGGTGCGATTGTCGATGTAAGGGCACTCGGATCAGCGCCTGCCATAGCAGCACTTCCAACTGTAGGCATAGTTCTCTCAAAGCAGAAGGTCGAGATGTCCGTTCTACTCCGAATTGATTGGACACCAACTGCAGCAGATATCCTTACAGTAGTCGCAGCGGGCATGCATGGTATTCTTGCCGAGCCATTCATCGGAGATGAAGCTCCGCCGACTACTGTGAAGAAAATCGCAACTACTCTAGATGCAGATATCCAATCCAGGGAAAAAGAGATGCGTGGTTGGCTCCAACAAATGGGAGCAGCAAGTCTGAGTGAACTCAAGCGTCACCACCTGAGGGCTAATTCCTATGAATCCGCGGCGATGTCTGGCCTGAGATTGGAAGGGTACCGACAACCCCTCCCAATGTGGTCACGAAAATAAGCGAAGAGGTCAAACCGGAGAGTGAACAGCCCGGAATGGGATCACAATGCCGACCGTGACCTACGAACATGCCACAATCAGGGGGCTTCTCTCTCGATATGGCGTCATCCACGATCCTGATCTTTGGGAAGCGCAGTTATCCAATATCGGGTGCGTGGTCGAAGGTTCAAACGACGAAGAGATAGAAATCGAAGTGTTTCCTGACCGTGCGGATCTCCTCTCTGTCGAGACCATGACCCGGGCTGCTCGCTCCTTCCTACACCAGCGAGTACAGGCTCCCATCCTCGATGTGGAAGATGGTGAGATGACGATGGAGGTGGAACGTGACATCGCTTCCATTCGTCCAGTAATCCTTGCTGCGGCCGTACGTGGCGTTGACACTGGGGAAACTGCTGAGGAAAGAGACGCATTCATCCAGAGCCTAATGGACCATCAAGAGAAACTACACCTTACATTGGGACGTCGTCGTCGTCTAGCTTCAATCGGCGTTCACGATCTCAACAGCCTTGCGCCACCGTTCAAGGTTCGTGCAGTAAGCCGCGACCATCGTTTCGTTCCTTTGGCTATGGAAGAAGCAATGAGCATTGATGAGATTCTAGAACACCATCCGAAGGGAATGGAATATGCACATCTGCTTGAAGGAATGAATTCGGTCCCGGTAATCGAAGATGCTGTCGGACGTGTGCTCTCATTCCCTCCAATCATCAACGGGAGCCATACTACCGTAGTTGAATCCACAACTGACTTCCTGATTGACGTCACAGGCTGGGACCCTAGAGCCTGTGAAGCATCCCTTCTCCTCATCTGTCTCGCCCTACACGAGCGAGGTGGCACCGTAGAGAGTGTTCGGATGACATCTGCAACTGGAGAGATATTCCAGAGCCCCGATGGTAGTGCCCGACGTCATCACCTCCCAGCGAGATTACTTGAGCGAATCCTTGGAGGCCATATCGATTCGTCTCGAATAGCAAGTGCTCTTGAGCGTATGGGTGGCCGACTCGTCGAATCTCGCACTGCAACTGAAGGGCCTCGAAAGGCTGAACGTTGGGCGGATGCAGCAATTGGTGACCTCATCCATGTAATCGAAATGCCCAGATGGCGCTTCGACCTACTCCATCCTATTGACCTCGTTGAGGAAGTCGCAACTGGAATTGGCTACGAGAGCCTAGGCGAGGCAACTTCGACCCTCGCTCTTGAAGGAAAGCCTCTCGCACGCTCATCCCTTGTTCGCCGAATCAACGAAAGCCTGTCATCCCAGGGCATTCAACAAGTCCAGAGCCTAACCCTATCCAACGACGAAGTTCAGTTTGAAAGGATGCGATGGAAAGCAGATAATGCGGTAACTCGTATCGCTAATCCAATTACGAATGAACATACTATTTTGCGCCAAAGCGTCCTCCCATCCCTACTATCTTTACTCTCAGCAAATCAACACCATGAACTCCCCCAACGTGTCCAAGAATGTGGAGAGGTAGTCCGTGACCACACCAATAGATGGCGAGTATCTTGGGCATGTGCAGAGATAGGAACGGGATTCACCGGTGCGAAGGGGGTCGCACAGGCTCTAATGAGAGACTTAGGTGCAAGAGACGAGGTTAGTTTCCACGCCATCGATGATGGAGATGGACCTTGGATTCCAGGCAGAGGAGCCAAGGTAAAGGTGGGAGATATTTTCGTCGGACAATTCGGAGAAATAGATCCCACCGTATCCGAAAGATTTGGACTCAAAGTTCCAATTCAAGCTGGAGAATTCGATGTGGAAGCACTCTCTTCAGCAATCCCTGACCCATTACTCTGAATCAATGGACAACTACGCAAAGAAAGGAACGGGTTAAACCGCTCGAACCTGACCCTGCCATATGCACGTCTTGAGAGGAGGATGCATCGCCGTACTCTTCCTCCTCCTATCGGCGGCCATCCCAGCGTCAGAATCAATGATGACCCCGGAGAGCGTGGAACGTGTGGCATCCCGTGAAGGAGGTGATGCCAATGGAACCAATGAGAGCACACTTCGTTTTGGGAGTCAAGATGGTTCGAACTTTCTAATATCCCCCGGTACATCTGTGACAATACTTGTCAATCTAACCAACGAGGGCAACGACACTGAATTAGTTAATCTCAGTATAGAGTCAGCGTCTGGATGGAGTATCGATTGGACTAGAAACGGAACCCCTGAGATTGGAATAGATCAATACATGGAGGCTAGCGAACTAATCTGGATCGAATTCAGAATACATGTGCCAGAGGTTGTAAACGGCATGCCGCTAGCAGGAAGTCGCCACAATATCTCCGTAATGGCTTCACCATCTTCCGGCGGGCCAATGGAACATTGGAACTTCACGATAGAGGTTGAACCTGTATCCGGTATCGAAATCGTGAGTATTGATGCAGAAGCTACGATTGACCCCGGACACAAACTTCGACTCCCGGTCGAGGTACGGAATCTTGGAAATCGCCCTGTAAGCATCCACCTAGATATTCTGGCTACTGATGCTCAAGGAACCCCGTTAACCGATACACCTCCAACACACTTCCTCTACTCCAGTGGTTGGGCAGTTGGCGTCTTCGACGAATACAAGATTGCGAATCTTGCACCAAATGAAAGCGGTGTAGCTATTCTTGAATATGCAGCGCCATTTGATGCTGAAGGGGAAATCCACATTCGAGTACTTGCTCAAGGATTGGATGACCCATTTACTATTCTTGAAGAGAACCAAACTGTTCGAATTCTTAGAGTCAGAGACGCATCATTGACCGAAGAGAATCCGGCTGCTTGCGAACGCATCGACCCTGGACAGACCTGTATCACAAGAATGGATTTGGAAAATCTTGGAAACTTGGAGGACTCGTTCACGATACATGTCACAGAGTCCCCGCCATGGGCTAGTGTGACAACTTCTTCTGAAGTATACAATGTGGGTGAATCTGGTACTCAAACAGCGATTCCGATTATGATTACTATCGATGAAGGGACAGACGCCCTACAGACAGGAAGCCTAGAAATCGAGGTCAAATCAGGGGGGATCACACACGCCACCATCACACGGAATATCCAAGTTGCTCCCGTAATTGACTGGACACTCATCACAACACAGGATGGAAGAGAGGGGAATAACGTCATTATCTCAATTACAATTCGTAACGACGGGAATGATTTCGATGGAGTCATGGTTGCATTAGACATGGACGTGGATGCTGTTTTCGGCCTCATCCCCCCTGAAGATGCCCTTCATTCCGAAGCGGACCATGTCCGCTACTTCGAATGTAGAGATATTGAAGAAGGAATGAACATGACATTTCAGGCCTATTCTAGCGTCCCTGAAGGATTCACTGGAAATGGAACTGCGACACTAGAGTTGACTGTGCAAAGTATTCGTGACCCACAACAGAATTTCTCGGCTTCGACAAATATTGACTACACGGCCATCATTCAGAACCCCGTAGAGGAAAAAGAACCTTCTGCAATCGCTGTAGCATTCGAGAATTCACTAATTTTCTTGCTAGAATGGAATGGACTAGTGATGACAGTAATCGTCGTAGCAGTTGGTTCCATTCTGCTAAACCAGGCTCTCGTTCGTCGACAGAAGGACCTTGAGCGGATGAAGAGGGAAAATACTCCTGAAATCGAATCCAAGGAGACAGTTTCGGATTGGACAAAACGGTTCTCTGAGCGGAGCACAGGGGCGCGAGAAAGCGTCATATCCCCAGAGGTGGAGTCAGATACCTTTGTCGAATCCTTCCGTTCAAAATCCAAACGTTCTGTAGAATCTCCTCGGATGGTGGATCAAGGTAAACTATCGCAGGCTAGCGATATCCTAGATCGGCATGAGGAGGAGGAGAGTATCGCCGCAGCGGACAACCTAGTGCTCGAACTCTTAGATGAGGGAGATAGCACCGACACGGTCTTCGACCTAGACCTATGAGTCACACACATGATCGTAGGTGCTGATGAGGCTGGACGTGGCCCGGTACTCGGCCCCCTAGTAGTCGCCGCTGTCGCCATACCCGTTGCTGACCTTCAGCGACTAATCGACCTCGGCGTAGATGATTCAAAGGCACTTTCACCTAAAAAACGGGAAGAACTGAGTCAAATAATCCATGAAGAGCCGACTTGGCAGGTTTCTATCATCGAATGTTCCCCAGAACGAATCGATTTAACCATGGAAACAAAAACTCTCAACGATCTAGAAGTCGACCTCTTTGGTGAAGCAATCAATGGTTTGGAAATCGAACGCATCGAAGAACTAATCCTCGACGCCTGCGACACAAATGAAGCTCGATTCGGACGGAATGTCACTTCCAGAATATCTAGTATCAAAGTAGTTGAGGCAGTCATTTCCAAACATGGAGCAGATGCAGATAATCCGGTTGCTGGTGCGGCATCAATCGTAGCCAAGGTACATCGAGACAAAGTCATCGAATCTATCGCTAAAGATAGAGGATTCAATGTTGGTTCAGGCTACCCCTCCGACCCCAACACTCGATCGGTGCTGCCTATACTTCTCTCACAGGAACAACCGGATCAGGATCTTAGGTGGGGCTGGAAGACAGTAAAGCGACAATGGTCCGACTTGGGCAGGGGACTTGCTCCAAAACGTTCAGACTTCATAGAGGGACGCCGACAATCACGAATCGACCAATGGTCTTCGGCAAGCGTCAAGAGCGAAGCCGACACATCGAGGGATGATAGCGATGACTTCTGATCTTAACGACCCGGAAGTCGCGAAGGCGATTCGGAAGTTCGCTCTCCAGAATGCACTCGAGTATGATGGAGCCGGCGAGATGAAATCTGTGCTCGGCCGAATGTTCGGTGCGCACCCCAATCTCAAGAAGCATGCACGGGACCTTGTGGGCCTAATCCAGAACGCTGTTGACGAAGCTAACAAACTGGCGAATGAAAAAGGCCTCGAACATGTCAGATTTCTGCTCGAAGAAGAGGCCCCTGAAGCATTAGAAAAGAGAGTCAAGGAACGGCGTGAAGGCCTCCGTCCTCTCGATGGAGAACCAACTGGAGTGGTGCTCCGATTCGCGCCTAATCCGAATGGACCAATGTCCCTAGGACATAGCCGAGGAGTTGTGATTAACAGCGAATTTGCCAGAATGCATGAGGGCGAAGTTATCTTGAGATTCGACGATACCGACACAAAGAGAAAACCACCTTCAATCAAAGCCTACGACACCATCGCAAAAGAGTTCGAATGGATTACTGGCCGCGCACCAGATAGAATCGTTACCGCCTCTGAGAGAATGCCACTCTATCTCGCACATGTCATTGAGGATATCGAAGCTGAGCGAGCCTATGTGTGTACTTGTACTGCTGCCGAGTTCAAAGATCTTAGAGACGGTAAGGCACCCTGTCCCTGTAGAAGCTTAGCTGCAACTGAGCATGTAGAGCGATGGGGGAAGATGAACGACCCGAAAGGAGGATGGCAGGATGGAGACGCAGTAGTTCGCATCCGTACCGATCTAAACCTACCGAATCCAGCCCTGCGCGATTGGCCTGCGCTAAGAATCCAAACTACCCCACATCCTATGGTAGGAGATACCTATCGTGTCTGGCCCCTTCTTGACTACCAATCTGCCATCGAAGATCATCTCCAAGGAGTGACGCATATAGTTCGAGGAAAGGATCTCATGGATTCCACTCGGAAACAGACACTACTCTATGAGATGAGAGGATGGACCTATCCACATACATTGTACTGGGGGCGAGTTAAGGTCCATGAGTTTGGCAGCTTCTCTACCAGCGCGATGCGAACAGATATCGAAGCAGGCACCTATTCTGGCTGGGACGACCCGCGCCTCCCCACCATCGCCGCATTCCGCTCAAAGGGATACGCACCAGAAGCGATTCGCTCTTTCTGGCTAGAGCAGGGGCTAACACAGAAAGATATCGCCGTGTCGATGAAGACCATCGAATCACATAACGTCAAGGCCATTGAATCCAGCACTCCACGATACTCCTTTGTCCAAGATCCTGTATCGCGAAGATTGGAGATGAATGAAACATGGCCATCAAATTGCTTCAATATACCCTCTCACCCAGATAATGCTTCGATGGGGCATCGACAATGGCCAGCTCCTAAGAATGGTGACCTCATCCTTCTACAAGCCTCAGATCTTAGCGCAAACCTACGGTTGAAGGAATTCGCGGACGCGACCCTGACTGACAATTCAGCTACCGTTGAAAACTTCGATAGGTCTGATCGACGACAAATTGTCCACTGGGTTCTTGAGAATCACTCGAAGAATGCTGTCATTCTCGTTGTCGTGGATAATAAAATTGAACATCGGACCGGTCGAATCGAAAACTGCGATATTGAAATAGGGCAGGTTGTCCAACTTGAGCGCATCGGATTTGCTACTTTAACTCAAATTCTTGAGGATGGCACACCTGTGTTTGCCTACTTACATGATTAGCCAAAACGCCGGACGGTTGAAGGAGTGAACCAACGTGGTATGCACATGCGTGGAGCAAGTGTGACGTTTTTGGTCATCCTCTGCATGTTGATGATGCCTTACAACGGCATCCACGTTACAGAGGCTGCGAGTGGCATAGTCCACCAAGGGCCAACTCAACATGTGATGTTCTTTCTTGGAGAGGCAGACAGTTCGAAAACAGGATATCTTTCACCTGCATCGTCTGCAAAGAATCAGCTGTATGAAATTGAACTCGAAAATGCGGGTGTCGACAAACAAAGGGTTGCACAGTTCGAATCTGCTATCGGCGCCGCAGGAGTCATGCCCTCTGGAACTTGGGAATTTAGAATCGATTACAGAGTAGAAGGTGGATCTACTGGAGGCGCTAATTTCACTGCAGAAATCGAAATTGGAAATGAAAAATTCACAGGATCCCAAGGAGGAAATGGGGGACTACCATTCCAACCAGGTAGAGAAGGTACCTTCGTCATCGATGTATCTGTAGATGAGATGTCGGTATCAAGAGGGGATACAATTAGAGTTACTACATTCATGAATGGCGGGATTATCTGGTCTAATCCCGATGACAATTCTAAAGCCCTAATCATGTGGGGTGGGCCTGATTCAGATAGCGGCCTCTACCTAAATGCACCATTAGTCGAGATTGAAATGTATGAACCGAACCCGAATGGAGACATCGTATATCTGCCAATTCGACTTCATTCCACACATGCAACCGATCTTGCAGATATGCAGGAAATGAAAGCGAATATTGGAGGAGTCATCATCGATGATGTCCCCTTCATTAGTACCACAACTACGGGTGTCGAAATTGTATACCCTTGGACTGTTCCTGCTGGCACCAATAGTGGTACCTTCACACTAAACTTCACGCTAACACCACAAGAAGGAGTTCAGATACAAGCACAGATAGAACATCAAATCGAATTCGGCGATAGTGACGGCGATGGTGGTGGCTGGAACTTCGGTAGTGAACCGGCGAGAACGGGGGGCAGCACCCTCGACTATACCCTCGACCTCCGCCAGTCAGGTGACCGATTAGAACGAACTAGCACATTAGATATCGATGGTGCAGTAACTGTTTGGATGCGTTGGGGTCTAGATAATATCGGAAATGACACTCTTGATTCAACGTCTTGGTGGAGAGAGATTAGTGGCGGCCAATCTAGCCTTATCGATTCGGAAATCCAAGATGGAGAGATTAGTGATGCTGAAATCCAAGTATTGGAAAACCACCTCATCTCAAGTCCTCAAAATCTTGCAGACTTCCTCGACCGGGGGTTGGCGCTAGATTCAACCGCGGTTCTTGGAGCTACACCTTTCGATATTGAAGGTGCTATTGATGTCGATATTGATTTGAGAGATTCTTATGACATAAAATCGAGTCCTCTACAAATTCGTATCCAGACAGCAACCATTCTCGAGGGTAATGAAATCACGATGATTGAGAGTTTCGTCCGATCTCAATCCCAGACCTACTGGACAGGAGTAACGCTTGATGCCCACCTTTCAACAAATCCTACGCAAGGAATCGCAGGCGTATATGGGGACGGTATCGATTACAGTTACCTACGATACGGTATATCCGAAAATGTCCATGTTAGCTTCGGAGAAGATGATCGTAACGACGACTTCCGAGTGACGATTACACCGGCTGGATCAATCACAGATGCACCCTTGGTGGGACTAATCCTCCTCATTGTCGGCATGGCTCTAACCTTCATGCTCATTTTCAAAGTTACAAAAAACAGAATGCGAATTCCGGTGAACATCTGGCTCGTGGTGATGGGGTCAGTGGTATCGTTATTGTACATCTATGGAATCCAGATGAACCTTCTTTTCGGTGCCGAAGGTGGTACCTTCATCATGGGACTCCTTATCGTCTTCGCCAGTCCGAAAAAGAACTCGATAGAGTTCTCAGATGTCCCCGACCGCGATATTCCCATCATCGATTGTCCCAAGTGCAATCAGGCCAACCCAGTTCCATCTAATACGCGGCCACTTCGACTCAAATGTGGTGGTTGTGGAAGGACACTCTTAATCGAATGATTAGATGTGCATCCCGTCTCGAACAAGACTGTCAATCAGGCGACTCAGAAAGAGACGCTCATTATCAGCAGAATGGAATGCTTTCCCAATATCATGAATCTGTGAGGCCATATCCCTCGACCACGATGGAGCGATAATTCGGTGCCATCCAAGCTCCTCTACCCTCGGTGTAGAGGGTAGATCGAGAGATATCAGAGGTAGAAGAAGATTCGAAAGAGCACGAGCCTTGTCCTCTTGATCCATCGATGACCATGCAAGGTGTAAGCTCTCTAAAGCAAATGCATCGACACCTGGGAGCATTGACACTTCCGGATCAGGAATCTCAGGGAGGGCACGTACATCGATGCAACCAATCTTCTGAAGATGAACCCGTAACAGGGTATACACTGGATCATAGGCCTGATCAAGTGCATCGTGTAACCAATTCCCTGCAAGGACGAAAGGACGGAGACGTGACGTTCGATCGCCATCTGGAGCAATACGTTCTGCCAGAGCAGCCGCGATAGCCACTGGCGAAAGCCGACCATGTCGATCATCGCCTCGATGACCTGCGAGGGCTAATACCGTCGCTGGCCTGATTGTTAAGATCAAAGATTGAGAATCCCAAACCGTAGGCCCCTCAACTTGGTCCTCAATAAGAATCGTAGTACCATGGTGTCCAGAATCATGAGGGTGGAAACGGCGATTATATGTCAGCCCCCTGTCAACTAAAGCAGCCTCAATCATCGCATGAGAAAATGCCCCACTAAGTGTCAATGGAGCGATTACTGTCAATGAAGACGTAGTATCTGCATCAATACACGACACTGCTGCTTCGATTGGATCAACTGACTCTGCGAAGGCCTCCATCTCAAGCAGCGATGTCACAGTTCAGAACCACAGAGTCGATGGTTCAAGACCCCTACGCTGTGAACGGAGGTATCAGTTCACTGCAAGACGGAGTTGTTCACGCTTGTAAGTCCAATCCGATTCAAGTGATCCTGCTCCCTTGTGATACCGAGCAAGACGACGAATCTTGGATTCAACAAGTTGGAGTTGCCGGCGATTGTGGAGATCCTTGCGGTTCTCGGATAGATGGTCGAGCATCCGGAGAGCCTTGCGCATGAGATCCATCAAATCCTCCGGGATTGAAGGAGATATATCGTTGCGGGCAAGAACCTGTCCAATACGCTCACCCATGACCAGTCGAACACTAGGGACAGCGTGCTGGTCACGTAGGATAATTCCAATCTGAGCGGTTGTGTTGCCCTTCTTAGCAAGATCAACGATTGTCTCCTCAATCTGAGCCTTATCGGTGTTAGACCATGCCGGAGCCGAATCAATATGAGGTCGAGTAGACCCACTCTTGCCTCGGCCAGGTGCGTGCATCCTCGACATTAATGACCCCTCAGCAGCACCGCGACTTGCTCCCCCTCTTTAACCGCTCCGTCCATGAGATGCGTGGGTTCAGCCAAGGCGATGGTGTGAACGGGCAAGGCGGCCAGGTGAACCTGCCCATTCCCAATGTGAGGCAGTTGCTCGTGCTGAACCAATCAAATTCCCATCTTGAATAACAAGTAAATCATCGCCTACACGGATACCTGCAGGGTATGAAGAGAGGATAGTGGAGAAAATATCCCCTCTCCAATCAATATCTGCTTGAAGCTCAATTTCAGGAAGTGTCTTCGTCTCGTGAAGGATGGGGAGAGCCGCCTTTGAGAAAGCGAAACGCCCGGCACCAGGATGCCATTGAGCAATCTGTATGCTGTTCTTCTGAAGCCTCCACTTGGGGGGCCTTCCTTCGATACGGACGTCGTCGAGCCAAGCATCAGTTCCATACTGAAATCGCGATAATGCCCGATAACATTCGATTCGGTGACGATGCCCCTTAGGTGCTCGAATACCGAGATCAGAGATTAGTTCGTTGATGACAGATTCCAGACGCTCAAGAGACTCTGGATTCCCTGCAGTGCGACCTTCTCGTGAATCGATGATGTCTAGATCAGGGAAGTGGGATGCAAGATTCATTCCCGAATGATCGATAACCTTCTCGTAACCAACTCTCTCAACGAGCCGGGCGAGCATCGAATGAATCATGTCTATTTCATCGAGATCCCAATCCCCTGTAACTGGGATGTCATAGTGTGCTGCTGGCCAAAGGTCCTCAAGTGAACGAGGGACCAGCCCGAGCGGAGATGTAACCATCACTTGATCCACTCCATTGGATTGGATGTGCCGAGCGAACCTTCTGTGACTTTGGGATTCACGGTAGGGTTTCCGTTGACTGCAGGGAAGTAGAAGGAGGATGCGTGATGAATGACTAGGAGGATTGTAGTCCTCACTCACACGATACCTCCAATCGTGAACTAAGGGATCTTGCCGACTGGTGACGGCATTAAATCGAAATTTTCGTGAAGACGGAACAAATCGATTGAGAGGCGCTTCTTCGTCTCGAAGTAAAGCATCGAATCTACGAAGATGCTCGACACTGCTCGCGCTATTCAGGGCCTGCATCTCAACTAATTCCCGCAAGGTCCCATTCCGGATTGCTGATCGAATTGAATGAGAAACATCTACCCACTCCTGAATCCATCTATCTTCAGATTCGCTTTCATGGAATGGCCGAGGACCCAACATTGTGAGTAGGTGTCCGTGACTAGCCGCAAAGCGGGCTCGAGATGAATCAAAGAGATCTACACCCATCCAAGATAAGAGAGCCGCATTGTCAGGACCTCCTAGGCCAGGAGTCCACAAAAGAGCCGCTGGGAAGCGTTCTCTTAATGTCCGGATTGCAAGGATTAGATCGGCGCCAGAGGAACTAAGCTGTGGAGCATCGACAAGAACCACGATATCTGGCCGGAGATCAGCATTAGAAAGACGTGAATCATGATGAAGGCTCTGCCACGATAACAAAAGCCACGCTGAATCTCCACCGGATTGACCTGAATCCGCGTCGTTCAGAGATGGTGGCAGGTGAAGGCCTTCCTCTACCTCCCACTGGATAATCGAGGACTCTCCAGATACATCGAAACCGGGGTCCAATGTCTCCATTGAAAGCATAGCAGGTGAACAGGTAGGGTCGCGTTCGAAACGAAAAGCACAGTGAGGGCGGAATGATTCAGGGTCCCCCTCAATCATCACCATCGCAGGAGTTTCAGATGAGGGTGAACGACGATCTCCAAGTCCAAGGATTCGGGCATGACGGTTCCTAGCGAGAACAGTCCGTCCGAGTGCCTTCATACCACGCCCATCCTGAAGGCTCGCTTGAATGATTCTCATCCATTCAGATGTCCTACGAGGTGTTTCTACAATATTAGATGAAGTCCTGCGCGTGGTCTAAGTGCTCCTTCTCAGCAGATTATCTCATGGGCAGGGGATTCGCGACCACATGTGCCGCGGTTATCCTTCTGATCCTCACTGTTTGCAACCCACTCACAGTTGCAGCAGAATCTGGTAATGAGGAAACAATCGAGGTGGAATCCAATGGTGACACAGGATGGGTTCGGTTAAGTTGCGACTCTCCTAACAGTGGCGCATGTAATACTGCCTCAATCCGAGTCATAGATTCCGACGGGGAGGTTCACGAGTTAGAGGCGGATGCAAGTAATTCAGCAGAGACATGGTTAGATGGTGGAGAAGGCACAGTATCCATACATCTTCCTCCGCAGCACAACTCTAGTCACTGGAATGTTCACTACGTGATTCCTACATCCGAAGGGCACGAAGTGGGAGATCATCCAGAATCAATGAGTGACCCAGATGTCCAAGTTGCTAACGAGGGACAGAATACGGGATTACTCGTGCAGAATGATGTTGATGCAATTCATATCCCCTCAGGAAAGGGAGACATCATCGCCCTTAATCTCGAAGCATCTCGTAATAATCTCAGTATCGATATATATGACAAATCGACTCAGCCGCCCTCCTTGATTGGAAATACCGACGGAGATAACCTAGTAGTTGAATCACCATCAGATGAAGGATTAGATCTCAAGGTTCGAGCCGGTGGAGAATCTGAGGATAATCCATATCGATTTGAAATGCAGATCCATACTGATGCAGAGGAAATAAGCGATTCAATTCCACCTCTGGCTGAATGGCAAGGGAGTATCGGGCCATCCGATACAAGTGGAGACGTCATCAGCCTACAAGTGGGGGCATCTAACGAAGTACGGATTGCCATCCATTCATCAGATTACAATATCAACATCGAACGAATCAATGGAGATTCAAGCGAGACACTGAATTCAAGCCATGAGTCGCCCAAATTGATTGTAATCGAAGATGTAGGCGCTACCACTGTAATCTTGGATCTCCGAATCACCTCGGATAATCCAGCTATCTACTCTGTCAGCCATACGGTCGTGGGACCTAGAGATGGAGACACCCTAGGCGATGCACCCAATCGGATGTTTGAAATCGGCGATAATCAGGCAGCTTGGCCGACCATCGAACATGATGGAGTACAGAGACAAGGACACCTTTCCTCCCCTGAAGATGTTGATATCTGGCTGTTGGATATCGAAGAGGAAAATGGATCTAATGTGAAAATTAACCCTACGCTAGAATCCACAAACTGTTGTTTAATTCAAATTCTAAATGTCAACGAAGACGGCACACTTGGAGGATTCACATCCGAACAGAATCTATCGAAAGGTACTCACGCCATCAGAGTGAGTAAGAATCCTAACTCAACAGGTACTTGGAATCCATATTACTCGTTTACAATCACTGAAACCCCACTCGACGGACCAGCAGTATATGTGGATAGATCGGATGAATTCATGACATTCTACATCCTTGCAGGATTCCTATTCCTATCACCCCTGCTTCCGATTGCCTACTGGCAATGGAAAGATCGAGGGACAATTCGGGTCGAGCGTCATGAGCGTCGTAGATTGAGTCGGCTAAGAGAACGGTTGTCAGGCATCGGACTTGATTCCCAAAATGACGATGATATCGATGCAGCATTGAACTCGCTTGGTGATTCTGAATGGGATGCAATTGTGGATGAATGGGGCGAACCACTCCTCCGATATCGGACCGAAGATATTGAGATTGCAGCATGGAAACCAATTGACATGGAGGCCACACTCCTTGTAGGCCTGCGGCCAATCAAGGAATGGATGCATACTGGCCTTCGCCTCTCAGTTCAATCAGGAGAGCGTATCGAGATTAACGATGTACATCCCAAGAGGATCCATTTTGAAGATGAAATTGCCATTGATCGACTTCCTATTGGCGAACTTCTATTCCTTCGAATCCGACATGAGGGTGGACCAAAGAAGGTAGACATAATCCTCAATGGAACAATCAATGGCGAACAAGTAACAGCGATGCCACCTAGGGCCGTCGGCATAGAAGAGGAATAATCAGCCACGATCGTTACGTCGGTCATCAGCTTCAGAACGAATAGAATCGACTACGCCATCATCAGGGAGATTCAACACATCTGAGAGAGATTTGAGTGCTGAAAGGTCTGAACGACCAAGATTTTTCGGCACATGTAACTTAATCAAAACAGTAACATCTCCGCGCCCTCGACCTCTAGCACGAGTTATACCTCGGCCTGAAATATCGATTGTCTCCCCTGGACTAGTAGATGGATTGATTACAATTTCAAGGTCCTTACCATCAAGATGAGGAATCCGAAATGTTCGACCTTGAACAAGATCGCCGAAACCAACTGGAAGAGCCATCAACAAATCCGCGTCTGATCTTTCAAACCATGGATGATTAGTTACTGAAATCTCAATGTAGAGGTGGCCATTCGTACCTATTCCATTAGCTGGAGGCTCCCCTTGACCTTGCATCCTCAGGCGCGTCCCCTCAGGGACTCCTGCAGGTACATTGAATCGGATTGTTCGCTCCTTTCGAACGCGTCCATCCCCCTTACAGGAACGACATGGATCCTTGATGACCCGTCCCGAACCAGAACAATTTGGGCAATCTACAGCTGTCTCTTGGAGGAAGGGGCCAATCCTCTGCGTCTGGGTTATTCGGCCCCTGCCCTCACATGTTGAACAACGAGAAATCGAAGATGAATCAGCGGAACCACTGCCCATACAAGGTTCACAAGTAACAAGAGATTCGATTGTAGCCTCCTCTTCTGAACCATTGAACATCGCTTCGAAAGAGATGCGATGTCGAACAAGCAAATCACTACCCTTCGGTTCACGGCGCCTCTGCCGCCCGCCCCCGAAGAATTGCGTGAAAATCGAGTCAAGACCATCGCCGAAGATATCCTCGAAGTTGATGTTCACCCCTTGGAATCCACCACTGAATGGATCGCCCCCTGGACGATTATGACCGAATGTGTCATACTGACGGCGCTGATCTGAATTAGATAAAATCGCATAGGCCTCCTGAACCTCCTTGAATCTTGCCTCTGCCTCTTCATCATCCGGATTCTTGTCAGGGTGGTACTTTCTCGCAAGTGAACGGAATGCTTTCTTGAGTTCCTGATCCGTTGCCTTCTTGTCAACACCAAGGACTTCGTAGTAGTCCCTCTTCTCAGACATGAAGCACTCCCCGTGCAACGAGGTGAAGGCACCCCCTTTCAACCGTTCCCGGGCTCAAAGAGCAAAGGCACCACACTTTGGGCAGTAGGGATCATTGTCCACCATTGCCGAACCACACTCGACGCAACGCCTTAACGCGCGTACTGGCTCACTATTTTGAACTGGATTAGCATCAACCTGTGCATCAAGGTTCGAAGGTGATGGATCATAATCCTGGCCACGGATAACTCTCACTTGTGGAGCAGATGCCGTAGATTCAACACCAGGGGATGAACGTGTCTTACGTTCGCCCTTAGACATGGATTCTATTTGTTCCATTGCTGCTCTCTCCCTAGCCCGTGCTAACTTAGAGAGGGCTCCCCTGACTAAGCCATCAGATTCCTGTGGAGGAGTATCCTTCGTGACTCCTTTCACGCTCTCTACAGGACCACTCTTTCCAGTGACACGCTCAGTGCTACGAACCACATGCTCTTGTTCAAGAAATAATTCGACATTCTCTACATCCTCTGATGAGGATTCAATCTCTTCCGGCTCGCCCTCTCGATTGACACCCGCAATAGATCCTTGAAGGCGCGCAGCAACCTTAGGGCGAGAGTCGACTGGCCGACGTTGGGCCTCAACCGTCAATCGTTCGTCAGCAGCATCGGCACGAAGCCATACACCCCGATCCTCGGCACGGTAGACCTTGTCAAGACGCTGAATACTCTTCGATCGATGCCATTCCATATCCTTCACGACACGAGAACGGCGGAAGAGCAGGTAACCGATTCCGAAGGATATTCCATAGTAAGCAAACGGCGCCCATGAGGTCTCGTTCAGAAGTAGCCCTACAGCAGGAGGTCCTTGATTTGAGATAATGAGGAAGATGAATGGTGCAGAGAGGAAGAGGACGACTGAAGTCCAGCGATTCTTTTCCTCCATGAGCCTGTGTTGTGACGATGCCGCTTCAATGATTCGCGCTCTTGACTCGCTCATTCGCTGGAGGAGGTTGTTTCAGCCCACCGCGGAGCAGCCCCAAACTGAATGAGATATGCAGAATCACCAATCCTAGCGGGACCCCTAGAATAAGAGAAATGTGACGGAAGCGTATCGCTTCCAATAATCCGACTAAAAGAGCAACAGATGCATAGGACATCACCAAATATAGTGAAAGATAAATTGAGCCATCGACCTCACTTGAAAGGGCAAATCCACAGATTACCGCAAGAAACCCAAACCACGGCAGGAATTCTCTTAGACGAAGACGAGAGACCGAGACACTTGCCTGCCTAGCTCGCCAGTACCCATAGCGATGACCCATCCCCCATAGTGAAGAGAAGCTCCTTCGCTTAGCCATATGGAGATACGATGCATCAGACCGCATCACCGGCCAACCAGCCTTTGCAATGCGAAGATTCAGATCTCGATCTTGCCCAACTACCCAACGCTCATCCCAACCATTCACGTCTTGAATGGCTTCAACACGATGTAGACAAAAAGCAGGAGATTCAGCAATCGAACGGCCTTTGAATCGTGCAAACTGACCACTCCCTCCAAGGGGAGATGAGAGAAGAGCCTCGATACTTGCTTCCTCCCATGACCCACCCGTAACCTCTGGAATGATTCTCGTTCCCATCGATCCAATTGACCGACCTATTTCCTCTTCAGCTTCTTGAAGATCTGCTAGCCTATTCTCCAGATGTTCAGGGGGAACCCAAGCGTGTCCAATAATCTCAAACATATGGGACTCACCATCGACCTTCTTGAGTGCGAGATTCCTTGCATGAGGGACATGAACGCCGGGATTATCGAGTAATTCAACGACTGGACCCTCACCAGACATGCTCTCACGCACATGTTGCAAAACAATCTCACGGGTACTATCGGTCGAACCCCCATCTAGCACTAAAACACGATGCTGATCACGGGTCAGAGTCTGTGAACGAATAGAACGGAGACAACGATCAAGGTGTAATTCCTCATTCAGAACGGGGATGACGGTCAACACCGAAGGTTCCGCCATGTCCTGATGCACCACCCTCTGGGCGTCAATCTTCCCCAACCTAAACAGAAACTAACACGTTTCTATGGCACAAGAGCCATGACCCGGATTCAACAGGAATGAGTCATGGCCGAACCAACTGTGTGGATTGAGACACGGATTGGAGCTCACGAGGACCCTGCGAAAATTATGGAATGTATCCACATACTCTTCCCAGACTTTCATCCTGATTCGGAGTTTGAGGTAGGAGGTTACCCTCGAAGCCAACCTTGGGTGACAATACAAGGACCTGCAAATGATTTGTCATCATTCCTTCAGAAACTACGAGACCAGAGAATTCTGGATACGGCAATGGATGCAATGAGTATGGATATCACCGACAAGTCCTCAATGTTCAGAATCTCTCGACAGGCAGCCCTAGCGGGGAAGGTTGGATTTGTGCTTGAGGGCGATTCGTCGCTCGGCGGTGACCTTCGTATATTGTTGGAACATGATGATATTCGATATTGGATTGAAACTGCTACTGACCATCCTGGTCGTCGAAATGTGCCACGTAGAATTGGAGATGAACAAGGTATGGAAATGGACGGGAGTCCAAGGGAATGGGCTGAAGAAAGATCTCAATCGAGAGATTGAATCCGTTTGACCAGCGGGAGATCGGCCTCTAACCAATCGAGTTCAGCCAAATCTTCCTTCGCAACCCAGCGATGCTCAGTATGACTCCGAAGTGCAGGGGGGGTGCCCCCCTCATACGCACATATCCAGAACTCCAATTCCACACTGGCATGAGGATACACATGGAATACGCGTTCAAAGAGCCGAATAGGCTGGATAGCCCAACCTAATTCTTCATCGCATTCCCGGATTAAGGCATCAGATACAGTTTCGCCTGGTTCCAGTTTACCACCTGGGAATTCCCAAAGGCCTTCATGACGTCCCGAAGCACGACGACTTGCCATCCATTGATTCCCATTTCGGAACAATGCCCCCGCTACCTCGATGTGAGGAGGCTGTACCACGATTGCTGAGACACGTTGCACTAGGTCCAATTGTAATTTGAAATCCATCTCTTCGGAAGGAGGCAGGTGGAGGAAAGTACAGGGTATCACCTTGTCCGCATCCTTATCCAAAGCATGCAGTGTTCTGTAGAGGGTCTCATTGCAGACATATCCGCCTGCATCATGACTCAGCTCAAGGATCGTAGACAAACCATCTTGACGTACATACTCTGAATCTACTGAACAGGAGATTAAATCCGGGCCATTCACAACGATTTTTCCATTAGACGTACGACCGGAATTATCTGCTTCAATGAATCTATTCCGATTGATTCCTTGCGATTCAATTCGCGGTACCTTGGCATCACGAGCGAGACCAAGATGAATAATCGCTGAGAAGTCACCCAACGAACCATTACTAATCATTTCAGCAACAGTACGACTCCCTGCCTCGTCGACGCTCAACCGTTGAGCAACCCATTCGATACATATTGCCCGATGCAGAGGTTGACCGCTGCCTGATTCCCGTGGACCAAGGTCAACGATTGATGAGGTTTCACCAAGAAATTCGGCGACTTGCCAACTGATGTTCTCCGACAAGCCCCCAAACACATCGAAGCCAGTCAGCAGGACACGCCGGGTCTCCATGACTCATCCCCATAGAACGGAGGATGAAGAGATTCCCCAAGAACTGGATGTTAAGGCACATCCGAGGGAGAACTTCACAAAAGGCGCCATTCATGTCACCTCATGGACGAAGGCGATGTGGGAATTGACATCGTCGAAGAACTCAGAGGTAGAGCACGGACACCGTTGAATGTCCTCCGGATTATCTGGTATGAATTCTCAGGAGGAGTCGGACCTTGGGGCGCTCTGCGACCATTAATTGCCATTGGACTTGCATTGGTCCCATTCCTGTTCTTGGGACAACACTTCAACCGCCAACATGCAAAGGCCAGAGATTGGACACTGCTCCAAGTCCCACTCCTCCTCTCTATTCTTCTGTGGCCCCTACTCTACATCTACTCAATCGTGGACGCATGGTGGCTTGCTAATGAACGGGTTGCAGAAGCAACCAAAACGATAACAGTATGAAAATCAAAACTCTTCAGGGAGATCCATTGGAGAGAACAGTTGCCCCACACCGGATGCGAAAGAAAGTTGAGTTCGAGCGAGTTGTTCCCAACGTCGAAGAGCAAGTACTGCATCCATGAACGGTAGTTCAGTTGCGTTGATGACAGTACGAATCAGTGTATCGAGGATATCCATCCGGTCCTGATCGACAATCTCAAGAATCCGTTCAAGAGACATCCCCCCTCTCGTGTCTAAATCCCCAGTAGCCTCAATCGGCCATGGATTGAGGACGTTTTCTGGGAGGATCTCATCATTCATTGCGGCCTTCTTCTCTAACTCATCTACCATTCGGTTGAGGTACTTTGAGAGAACGAGACTCACCTCAATAACAGGCATGGACATCTGATTAACGAGATGGACCATGTTCTCCTGAAGGAAAAGCATCTTCTCCGTGCTTGGAGAATCCTCAGTTGGTATCCTGTCCTCGGACATTGGTTCGCCTCTCAACGGACTTCGCCCAATGCTTCTGCGGCCTTAGATAGCTCTGCAGTCGTAAGGTAACGATTGCCATCAGAATCGAAGAACTCTGCAGCTGCAAGGAATGCGTTACGATCTGTAATTCCATGTTGCCGCATGACGTGATCAACAACACGCTCGGAAAATCGGGCTGCAGTGTTTCCACCAGTGACCTCCGTAGACGTGGAACCTTGGGAATAGGCATTCTGAGCCTGCTGCACCCGCCAAGTGGCAATCTGTTGAGGTGACCAGCCCTGTGCAGTAAGCTGCTCATCCGTCCACTGGAGTGGAGCGGGTTGACTTGGTGCTTCAACTACTGGAGGAGGAGGCGCGGCGGCAGGAGGTGGAGGAGAAACCGGTTGATTCAGGCCAGGAGGTGGAGGAGGAGATGACATCGCAACTCCAGATGGAGGAGGAGGTGGAGAGCGTGACTTTCCTTTGCTTTCCGCTTCGACAAGAGCCGTCTGCTCCTCCCCTTGGATACCGCCCTCAGAGTCATCTTCACCTTCGGAATTCATCTCTTGACGATAGAGCACAAGCATGATTGCGCCGAATATTAATCCGAAGAGAGCGGCGAGATAGAGTAAGAAAGTCACTTGTGATTCCTCAATTTGCTCCGCGAGCGCCGCGCCATCACGAGCCATATACGGCTCGATTTGAAGTGACTCAAGTGTCATCATATCTACATCGATATGGCCATCTCGAGCAACGAGACGGAAACGCTCTACCTCTGGCTCCTGGACCGTTCTCGTAGTCATATCAATCGCCGCATTGTAGGTAGAACCAGCCATGATACGGAGTTCTGTTGAAGCGCCATCAACATCGGCCCAGATACCAGGAGAAATCTCCTGCTGGATCTGGAAAAGAACTACTCCCTCCTCATCAACATCATTCAACCCCTCTATGCTAAGAGTAACATTCTCACCACCAACAGGAGACGGCTCAGACCATCGAATTACAGATGTTGGAAGGTCAATAGATGGACCAATCCGGACAAGCCTCCAAGAATCGAAGGGTTGTAACTCGGAGTTGGCAATATTCTCGTAAGGGTTACCTGCACGATCTGCCCCTGTCACCCATACATCAACGATGTAGCCTGGAAGGAGAGGTGTAGCCCCTCCATCAGTGAAATCTATCTTCCCACTCCACATTGCATTGCTCTGAATGATAGTCAAGTCAGACAACGGTGCACTACCACGACTAATCTCACTCGAACCTGCACGAACACGATAATGGAGGACAGTCATAATCGAATCATCGAACCCACTCGAATCTGTCGTGAATAGGTTGACGTTGACCTGATTTGCCTGATCGATTCTCACATCACCATTTGGAGAGATAGAATCAATCCCTGGAGGTGTACCATCTACAGAAAGTTGGAGACGCGGTGTGGTCAAGGTCTCATCAGTTGCAAGCCCAGGAAGGGCCTCGAGAATCATTGACGCATCGAGGTAACCAGACTGGAGGTTGGGAACAAGGATGTCAAGGGTGAAGTGACCATCATCTCGAGGAACAGCAGACCATGTGTTCTCAAGATCCGCTACGACAATGTCACAAGCGCCACCAGGTGCAGGAATCTGATCCTCACTAAACAAGAGGCGCCCCTCAATACGAACAACTTGGCCCGCTGCAATAAGGGCAGGTTCGCCCCCTTCACTGACAAACACATTGCGGCCTGTCGCTAGATCAACTGCTGTCAAATGGCCGGGCTCCATGTCAAAACGGAGATCGTTATCGAGGCTCCATTCATCGAATCCAAGACCGCCCCGATCATCGTGACAAGGCACAACTTCACCTTCGTTGCACGGCCAATCTGTGACTTCTACGACTGGAATGAAGGTCTGAGAACCATCAGTATCGAACTCCTCAGGGAACCACCAAGTAAGCTGGAATCTGAGGTCAACGAATAATGTGGAGGGATCATCTGACGTATCGAATGGATCAGGGCCATAAGAGGTGTAGAGATTGGATACTGCGAGGCCATCGCCTCCTGATTCGAAATCTATTGTTGTGGCACCATTAGCATCCAAGGTCACATTGCCATAGATTGATTGTCTTGGATCATTGAGATCACCTGCCAAAGCGAGTTGGATTGTCCGAATATCATTCCAACCATTTCCATCCTGAATACGAAGCCGGGCAGTGTACTGAATCCCGGGGTGGAGGGGGGTCTCATCGTCATGACCAATAATAGTACTATTCTCTGATATCAATCGAGGCTCAAACTCCTCGCGAGTAATGTAAGACGTCAAATCTTCCGTCCAGTCGGATACACCCGAACGATCCTTGTTACACGGTGACGGTGGCTCCGGGCAAACTGCATCTCCCCCAAGTGCAATGGAGTTCCCGCTAGTGTCTTGCCCAGTAACGTAGATCGATACACGCTCTTTGTGAACATTCCAAGAATCATCTATGATTCCATTGAATATGTTGATCCCTCCTGCCTGTATCTCCGGCGAACGGAACAACATCTGAGAATACTCGGATGGGTCGGGGACCTTGTTGTAGTTCAAGTCAGATTGATTCTCAATCCAATAGTGAACGGTAATCTCCTCAGGAGGATCCACTGAATCCTGAATCATGATTGAAATCGGTTGACTCCCCGCATGCATCTCAGAACCTTCGGATGGCGTCGCACCGATGACCAATGGACTGACACCATCGAGTACCAACTTCACAGTGTTCTGGTTTGAGTTGACATAAGTCGAACCATTCTGCATCGAGAAGGTTTCAACTTGGAATAGCATCCCTCCTGGCGACGACTGGAAGGGTGTCTGGAATGACATTGAATAGAGGCCATAGGAAGGATTTGTCTGATTCACAAAGGACTTCCTCTCCTCAAGTGGTTGGCCATCAAGTGTCAAGTTCTGACCTACTACGCGCATACCAAACTCACCCGGCTTTGGATATCGAGCAGTATCCTCGAAGGCGATAGTGCCGGAGAACGTGGCATTACGCCCACCACGCATCCAGTCAGAGGGAAGAAGCACCCTACCCTCCTCGTCGGTTACCTCAAGATCGCCAAGAACAATATCATTCTCGATACGCAGGTTGAGATCGGTTGTCTCATACCCATCGACCGCGAGCCCCAAATCATCTTCAAGATCGACGCGAACCTCAACACCTGACTCATCGTCCCAAGCCCAATTAGGCATAATTGGGAGGCGAATTGAGGTGATGCCCCCTACATCCTGCGAGGAGCAGTTGGCTGCGTCAAAAGAAACAAGCCCCGAAGGATCGTTCGAAATCGAACACACATTCCCGGACTCCCATGTCAACCGTGGCGTCGAACCCTGTGTGGAGAGGAGATCGACGTCGAGACGTAGGAGTGAGGTCGCAACATCTCCAGAAGCAGCACGAACAATCAGATTGCGGTGTTCACCATCTGGAACAATCGTCCCACCCTCCATCGTCGCTTCGATAACACGAGACATGTAACGATATGTGATGTCAAGATTACTCAACATCACACGACCTGCTGAACCCGCGTGGATGGCGAATATGATGTCCGTCCCACCATCCCCATTCTGGACAGCGTGAGTATTGAGAGCCGAAACAATCGCCTGATTGCTCGCGACTAAGGGGTCAGTCAATACTCCAACATGTGTATACTCCATGTCTCCATCATTACCGATATCCAAGCGAACACTTGCTGGCCAGCCTTCCTCATAATTGATTACGAGATTCTGAATTACGGGTGTGACTGTGGAATCAGTAGTCGTCATCAGAGTCCGGTACTTCAGACGGTTTCCTGATCCGTCAAAGGTACTGTTGTCAAACTGCACCTCGACATTGTTCTGGACTGTTAGCCAATTAGTGCCATTATCCGCTGAAACATGGACCTCCACCGAGGTTCCAGTTGGCTCATCCGAGAGCCAAGTTGCACGGATACGACCAATCTCAGTCCCAGTCTGAACCAGTTTACTGGACCAGTCGCCTGAGGACTCATACGCTGTCGAGTATTGGACTTGAGACCACCATGCGACTGCTGTTGACCCAACAAGTTGTAGCTTCCATCGGAGAACCTCCCCGGTGTGAGTGAAATGAGTAGTCTGATTGTTTGTAACCTGTTCCCAATGAGTCCCGTTGTCAGCTGAAACCCAATAATCGACTCGATCGCCAGCGGCTGTCGCACTCCATGACACCTCCATGTTAGCAGAAAGAATTGTCTCGCCTACATCCATCGGTAGACTAACCCATGAAGAGGTCCCTGGCATTGGTGTAATTTCGTAGGCCCATCCTGAACCATACTCACGATACATCGGACTAGTAGACCAAGCATAGTAGTCCTGAGTGACGAGGCGTTGACCATTGTAGTATAATCCATATCCATTCGCACTGATTGACGTGGTGCCCTGCTGCTTAGTTAAGGTAGAACCAAGAGTTCCTGTTATCGCGTAGGCCTCCAAACGGTCCTGCTGCCAAGATGCATAACTACGGAAGTAAACATAGGACCCATTGACTACCATGCCACGCGGCGTCCCAGATGTACTGAAATAATTGTAGTAAAGTGTCGCATTACGCTCAAAAGTTCCATCCTCTGCATGATAAGCAACCACTCTGTTTAGCAGATTGTGGTTGACCCAAACTACATCCCGAGTGCGATCATAAGATATTCCAGAATAATCACCATGGTTGTTCGAGGATGGATCATGAACTGCGAGGCAAGTCCAAGTTGTAGGGTAGCGGATATCGAATTCAACAATTCGGTGATACTGCGAAGAAGTAGAAGAGTAGTACGTGGTAAGAAGACCGAAAGCACGTTCATCATCACTGATAGCCCAGTCACGAATCCCATAACCAGACCAAGTGAAAGGCAAACTAGGAAGAGAGCAACCACTTAGATCAAGTGAGATTAGGCCGTTATTCATCGAAGCGCCTTGAACCTGAGTACCGTTGTTAGCATGCAAGAGTCGCAACATCGAGTTGATATTAGATGCGCGAAGATCAGATGAAACAATCCAGTCACGATAGGTGAATGAAGCGCCGGCATAAGTCCCAGCAGTTGCAGCACTAACTGATCTCTGCTGAGAAAATCTAGATTCTGTGGCATTAGATGAATGGGGTTGACGTATCGTGAACGAAGAATTGTCTGACCAAGCGGAAGAGACAGAGGTGGTCGTCATCGAATCCAGACCATAACCATCGAACTCCATGTCCGGAGAAGCCATGCCCAAAGCAAGGTCATCTGCTCTCGGATCAACACCGTTTGATGTTCCTTCTGCCCAGTCTGCACGATTCTGTGAAATAACCTGGTTCCAACCTGTAGATGATGCACCGGAAAGTGTGACCTCTGCATCGAGGACCTCTGCACCATTGGGCAAAGTCACCATGATATTGCGTGCAGGGGAGCCCGGAGATGCAAGAGCAATCGTGCTCGTACTGCCATCAGAGAAGGTGTAGATGTGACGAGCAGCAGGATCTGCACTAACCTCTGTCGTGGACCCTAACAGTGGCACCATCGATGCGAGAACAAAAAGACAGACGAGGCCAATGGCGCTTATGCGCCCCCGGCCAACACTCCATCCAGCGTTCCCACTCATGCTACTCGATGAGCCTCATGCAACTTGAATATCACCATGCCAGGACAGTCATGTCGTTGCACGATCGTCGTATCTGATAGGGGAGCCACCGTTACCCCGAATGCCATCGAGAAGATCATCCTCAATCTCGAAGTGATCATTCAACCAATCGCCATCCGTATCATAGTTGAACGGATGAGTACCGTCCGCTACTTGGTCTCCGTCGATATCCAAGAGATACCATCCCCAAACAAACTCCCCATTACCCAGATTGGGGAGATGGTTCTCATCACCAAAGGTTCGATTCCAAGGGTCAGTCCACTCTCCAAATACAAGCTTGATGTTGTCCTCGTAGGTCTGCTCCATGTAATCTGGATCATTATCTAACACAATATGAGCATAGAGTTGATCGGTTGTATTGACCTTATTCATCCGCATGTAATTTGTATTGACTGGATTTTGCAGACAGAAGCCCAAAAGATACTCTCTGAACTGCCACCATTCCTCGATTGGAGACCCATCACAATCAAGCAGGGGTGTCTGACGGACTAGAGCCGCATTCGAGAGACTGACGTTAGTAATTCCAAAGAATTCCTGGAAATTATTGTAACGAATATACACGCATACTGCGCCACTACAGTCCCACCCTCCATCATTATCTGGGTCTTCCATTGCATCATTTGGATTAGTCGGATCCATACTAACCCAAGTCCAATCCAAAGTTGCCCTCTGAATTGATTGATCACCTTGGGAATCTGTAGACACGGTCAATGGTTTCCAATTGTCTTGACCTATCTCTTGCCAGATTACACTAACCTGTTGATATGAAGACCAATTACTGTTAGTTTCATTCCAACCATGAGCATACTCATACCAATCAGGTAGCATGTCGCCATCTGTATCATTGTCTATTGGATTACTACCATACTTGAACACCTCACGACCATCCGAGAAATTACCATCAAAGTCGTAGATTTGGTTTCCATCGACGTCCATGAAGATCCGACGACGGTCGTCCCCATCAGAATCCGAGAGGATTGGATTTGTCTGATTACGGTATTCCATCGCATTAGTGAACCAGAGGTAGGAGTTACCGGGAGACATCTGGTCCTCGACCGACCCCTCGGTGAATACACGGTCCTGCCATGAACCCTGTGCGGCAACTGGCTTTGTACTATCTCGGTCAAACCAACCATCTTCATCTGCATCATAATCAACATCGAGAGGATTGACTGGATTCGTCGTCCACCTGTAGTCATTAGCAGGCATAGTGTTTCGGTACAGCGCGTAACAGAATTCCCAACCGTCAGGTAAACCGTCACCATCTGAGTCCGGATGAGTTGGGTCCGAGATTCCCAGAAGACTGAGATTGAAATTATCCGCATAAGCAGTGTTGATTCTCTGAACACGCTCAGACGATTTGATGTCCTTTGAAACAAAGGCATTGTAGAGAGCCTGAGTAGCCTGCTCCTCTGTCATTCCCCCTTCCTGCACCATCGCATCGAGCGCATCCTGGCCGAAGGTTCTCAACGTGACACCAGCATCGATATTGTTGATTTCTGAGAACTTCCCGTAGCTGCGAGATTCATACTCACGTAGGTTGGTAAATCGTTCCTCATCATCGATTCCACCGTTGCCATTACAGTCGTAAGAATCCTCATCTGAGTCCGCATCAATATCCGTACCAGTCAAGGGATTCATACTCCAAATATTAGCATCAAGGTCCCACTCGGTAAACCAATACTCATACCCATCCAACATACCATCATCATCGGTGTCAGGATCGTTGGGGTCAGTAATCCCCAGTAAGGTCGCGAGTAGAGGTGGTGCAAATCCACTAGTCTGCCAATCATTATATTGCGATATTGCGATTGATGCGCGACCTTCCTTACTAAACAAAATCCGATAAATTCGACTCGTGGCTTCATTTGGATCAACAATAGCTGCCTCTTCCCACATCTTGGGAGCATCGGGTGGAGCAAGTCCGCCATTAACAGGGTTGGAACGAGTAAGGTTCAGTTCCTCTAAATCCGTTACAGCATCCTGATCTCCGTCGTACCCCCCATCTCCTGCGACAAGAGGATTCAATGTCCACTCCTCGTTTGTCTCATTCCAAGCGGTGAACAGGAGTTCGATGCCATCAAGAAGGCCATCGCCATCTGTATCCGCATTATTCGGATCCGTTGTTGGCCCGGTAAGGTTGTACTGTTCATCAGACATGAACGAACCAAAGGAGAGATTCCCGCCCGCACTACTCCAAGCCTGAGGAGTAGTCACAGACGGTGTAACTAGGAGGTAAAACTGTGGAGAGGATACAATAGTACTAACCTCGTTATCCTCATTTTTGATACTCGCGTACTCTTCCCAATTGGTCAAACCATCTCCATCGGGGTCACCTGCTGCATCCTCTTCATT
>DAYJ01000079.1:39847-42820 GCA_002506875.1 Euryarchaeota archaeon UBA40
GGCATACCATCGTTATCTGAGTCCGATAGTAAGGGGTCTAAGGACCCCTGATCTGCAGGTACAGGCACCATAGCCTGAACACCATCGGAAGATTGCTGCCCAAAGGATGTTGTCGGACCGGAAGCCCAACTAGAATCAAACAATGTAGTTACGAAACCATCAGGATGTGGTCGACCATCCGTACTCGCATTAGCGAGTAGGATTCGATCAATAATATGGTACTCCATCCAATTATTGAGGGCCTCATCCGGCCCAATAATTCCATCACGATTGACATCGTATCCATCTCCATCCGGATTATTTAGTGCATCAGAACCATTCATGGGGTTGATACCAGCATTACTCGGAAGCCATTGACAGCTGTAACGTGCTTCCCAACCATCAGGTAGCCCATCGCCATCCGAATCAACATTATTCGGATCGACTGCAGTCCAGTTGGCTGCTGCCTCAGCAGTCTCTCCACGTAGTGGATCGCCCTCGAGACGTATCTGATTAAGGATAATTTGCCAATTGTATTCACAGAGATTCGTCAAACCGTCCCCATCGGCGTCCTCATCGGCGTCGGCCGCATCAAAGGGGTCGAGAGACCAATCGTTACCCCCGGTGAAGTCTGCACCAATCCACCGGCGATTTTGGATTTCCCAACCGTCAGGCATACCATCGCCATCCGTATCCGTATTACTCGGATCAGTGGGCAAATCTGTACCGCCAGAACTTCCGGTGGAAATCCAGCCGTTAAGATACACTGAGGCAGCAGCCTGACCTTTAGAATCGTCACAGAGGTAATCCCCATTCAGGTAATAGCAGGTGAAGTTCGTATCAGCGTAGAACCATCCCCAGTATTCTGAGCCGTCAGAAAGGCCATCCCCATCGGTATCAGTATTGAGTGGGTCAGTCCCGTTGAATCCCTCTGCAGTAGTTGCAATGAACCGGTACTCATCGAGATTGGTCCAAGGACGGTCAACGTAATTGGAAGATGGATCAAAACGGACACCATCGTTGTCACGGTCCAAGTCACGGTCATATGGATCGGTTGGATCTAGATCATACGCGAACTCCCAACCATCTGGCATCCCATCCTCGTCAGAATCGTTAGAAAGTGGATCTATCGGAGCAATATTTGCAAAACGCCCTGGATTGATGCCTGCATAGAGCTTAGACACGTTGTTCATAGTGCCGAGAGCGAGACTCTGAATCGGCCCTGGAATCCGAGTATGGCCCTCTTGAATCCCGAAAATCATTGCGTGACCCCCCTCCAGGACCCAGGTTCCGGCGGCTGAACCCACGATGATCTGATTATCGGCAATCAAAATCGAACGGATATCGTTACCTCCATCCTGATCGAGATCTACATTTTCCATTCGTTCACGATTGAAAGCGTTGAAGGGATCATTCGGGCCAGCCACTAAATCGTAAGCGTGAAGCCCTCCAGCAGTACCAACCCAGAGTATCTGTTGGTTGGTAATCTGCCCATCTTCGTCACGAGGCCCATCAATCTCGAGAACATTCACAATCGCGGATTTCGAGGTATTGAAGGGATCAGCTGGTCGAACAAACTGTTCGGCTGTCACATTATCGAATATCCAATAGGGCTCAGCACCCCCTTGGAGATCGCTAGTATTCCAAGCGAGGAGACCATGGCTACTACCCACATAGAGAACCTGTGGAGCGCCTGTAACGGAAACATGAGCGGCAGAGAGTAGACGAGCACCTCCAAAATCGGAAAGCTTGGACTCCAGTTCAACGGAGCGTTCTGCTGAACCAATTTGCCCGGTTGTTTCCACAGGAATAACCCAAACCTCGCCATTTGGTCCACCTCCAATCATGGACATCATCGAACCGCCTAAATCCAATGGATTGAGATTTAAAATCGGGCCTATTTCGACAGATACGAGTGAATTCTCGGCTACGAGTCCTGAGGAATCAAGGGCAAGCGTGTGGAATCCGATATTTGTGCCCAACAGCAAATGTTCCCCCGTAGGATGATTCCAGAGATACATTGCGTTGAGATTGACACCTGCTGGGAGTTCAAATGAAGTGGTCTGATCAGCATCCAAATTCAATACTGAAACACCATACCTTGTCCCAAGTAAAATCTGCTGACGCTCATCCACACTGATGGCTTCGACCACATCATGGTGGAGGAGACCCGGAGAAGTTCCCTGATCATAGATGCGAATGGGTTGCAAGGCAAGGCCATGAAGAACTGACTTCAAACCTGAGCGGACGCCATATCCGTCGTCATCATGCACCCTATACTCCTGAAGATTGCTAAATGCCTCACCCAATGCGATTGTACCTAACGATGTATCAGGAGTAATCTGGCCATCTCGGTCTACATCCCAACCATCTAGGTCAGCATCTAGAATCGCATCGCTACTGTTCAATGGATCAAGCCCAAAGTAGACTTCCCAGCCATCGATAATACCATCACCACGGCGACTTTGACTTTCGAGTTGCGCGCCTGACCAATAGTAATCATCTGAATCATTGCGCAACGGATTAGTTCCGAGCCAACCGCTATTGAGATCTCTAATGCCACGATCTAAATCAGTGCAAGCTCCATCGACAATAGAACCCATATCTCCGAAGCAACGAAGGCCGTCAATCTCAGTCACCCAATCAGATGGGGCACCGTAATTGTACTCCTCTGAATTTGTGTAAGCCTCCTGATCTTCAATGACGCCATCGCTATTTACATCGAATCCATCACCGCATCCAAGTTCATAGTCAGAGCAACGGTCTGAATCGAGAAGCCCATCCGATGGATCCAGTGGATCAAATACGGAACATTCCCATGCAAAGGACGCGTTCTGGAATCCAACACCCTCATTCAAACACATGTAGACCTCGTAACCATCAGGTAACCCGTCGCCATCCGTATCAGCAACTCTCGGATCGAGGAACTCTCGAAGACCTGATTCGGTAAGTCCAGGTGGTTTCCCAGTGAGGGATTTCCGTTCACTATAACAC
>DAYJ01000072.1 GCA_002506875.1 Euryarchaeota archaeon UBA40
ACGATCTGCTGATTTTGACTTAGAGGCGAGATTGTCTTGTTGGCGACGTCAATCGATTGTACGGAGTAGTATAGTCCCACGTTCTGGCCAGCATCCTTTGTAGTCCATGACATGTGGAGCCTGCATGGAGAGGTGCTTTCACAGTCCTCTGTCGCGGTAGCCAATGACTGGATTGAACCCGTTGATTCATCGATGAGGATATTCGAGAGCCCAGTCGTAGATGCAGAGAGAAGTTGGACCTCGAGACGATTTCCGTCTTCGATGTAGGCTAGCATTACGAGGTCCTCACCTGCTGTTGCAATCTGGGTGTTACGCACATCCTTCGATGAATCTACGATGGCCCATGGGTCGAGAGCAACCTCTGCTTCCGTAGCGCTGGCTGAGAAGACGCACAGAGTGGTAGACAGCATCATCAAGAAGGCCAGCAGGACCGCACGAGAACCTGCGCGATGCCTAGTCATGAGATGGGAAATGCTTCGTTCCTTCTTCATACTGTGTGTTCCAACCATCATCTATCTAGGGGATTCAAAGATTAACCGAAAGATACAGATGCAACCCCTCCAGTATATCTTCGATGGCCCAGCCTGAAGATGACGGGTTCGATGCTGTAGTTGACAACTTGATGGAATTTGTTGGAGACGAAGATGTGCAGAAGGGAACCGCAATTACCGTAATACTCTTTCTTGTTGCATGTGCCATTTATGGAATCTATTTGTTTGTAATGGCATATTACATGGAAATCATAGGTGTCCTAATTCTTGGATTAATCATCTACTATTACACTCGGCCAAAAATTTCTTACTGCGCCGACTGCGGAAATATTCTCGGAAGAGGCGAGCCATCAGGACCGTGTAGCCGTTGCCAGTGTAATCGTTGGACACAAAGAGATCCTGGTGTTGGAATGACTTTCAAAAATCGTTAATTTCCCTCATCATAAAGTCGGTTTCTTGTGTCTAATTTGGCTGCTATGGAAATCATTCCTTCGGATATCGAAGAATCAGATTGCGTGCCGCCCATACCTCATCGACTCGTTTTACATCGGTAGTATGAGGTGCAGTGGTCAGAATCTCAGCATCTTCACTGAGCACAGCATGAAAGTCATCTGCGAACTTATCCAATGCCTCCTTGGATTCTGTCTCGGTAGGTTCAATCATGAGGCATTCGGGTACAATCATTGGGAAGTAAAGGGTCGGCGACATGTATCCGTAGTCAAGTAATCGTTTGGCTACGTCCTTACCGTTTACTCCGATGGCATCGACAAGCGGAGTCATTGACAGCGTGAACTCATGCTTTACGACATCAGCCGGACACCCCTCAGCCGGCATCGCGTGGATTTTCTCACGTACCTCCGGACTCGGATTCATGATGCGATAACGCAGGTAGTTTGCATTCAGAACGGCGTGTTCAGACATCGTTTTCAGGTCGCGACCGTAGCGCCGGTAAAATGCCCATGATCGGACAACAGCTCCTGCGTTTCCATGCCATTGGTGGACTTTTCCGATTGAATTCTCGGGGGCTTCCCAGGTGTACCACCATCCATCGCCTGCACCTATCTCTCCTTCTTCGGAAGGCCGGCGACCTACAATTGGGGAAGGCAGGAATTCCGCGAGATGTGACTTTACACCAATAGGTCCACTGCCCGGTCCGCCACCTCCGTGAGGTTGGCTGAATGTTTTGTGTAGGTTGTAATGGACTGCATCAAAGCCCATGAGTCCGGGGTTTGTTCGTCCGATAATTGCGTTAAAGTTTGCACCATCGTAGTACATCTGGCCTCCAGCATCATGAACAATTTGTGCGGCTTCAGCGATATCAGGCTCAAAGACACCTAGTGTGCTTGGGTTGGTAATCATCATTGCAGCGGTATCGTCGCCTACCACGGCACGGAGTGCATCGAGATCGAGGCGCCCATCCTCGCCCGATGGGATTTCAATGATTGAGTACCCGCACATTGCGGCGCTGGCAGGATTTGTTCCGTGTGCAGAATCTGGGACAATGACCTTGTCTCGATGTGATTGATCGATACTGCGATGATATTCCTGAATACAGCGGATTGCGGTGAACTCGCCTTGAGCGCCAGCCACAGGTTGTAGTGTCACAGCATCCATTCCGGCACAGTGCCCGAGCATCTCCTGCATTTCATGGAATATTGCCATCAATCCTTGCAGGTGATGAGCCGGAGCGAGGGGGTGTACATCATTCATACCTGCGAGTTGAACAATCCGTTCATTGACTCGAGGATTGTGCTTCATGGTACAGGAACCGAGAGGGTAGAATCCCGTATCGATTCCAAAGTTTCTCTGTGAGAGCCAGGTGTAGTGTCGGACCAATTCAGGCTCGCTGGCCGTAGGCCAAGCGGCACGTTCTGCTCTGCGAAGAGATGCAGGAATCCGTTCCTTTGCAGCTTCTGCATCTGCAATCGGTGCTGGCTGTGCGTAACCAGCATCCTCTGAACCTCTGAAGGCAAAGATATCGCTCATGCACTCACCTCCTCAGCCCATCCAGAAACACCGGCTACGAGTGCGGTGACATCTCCGTCTGATGTCTGGTCAGTGCAGGATACGAGTAGGAGATTACTTTCCATCTCTGGGAAGAGTGCCTCAATTGGTAGCCCGGGGCTAATGCCTCGTCGGTCTAGGTGTTGGCAGAGTTCCTCGGCAGATCCCGGGAGGCGAATAACGAACTCATTGAAGTGTGAAGCTCGAGGGTGTGCGGCTTCTACACCGTCGATTTCCAAGAGTTTCTTTTCAGTAAGCATAGCAGCAGCAGCATTTCGAGTTGAAAGAATCTCAAGTCCACTTGGCCCGAGGAGAGCCATGTGCATGGCCCCCATCAGCGCAATTAGTGTCTCATTAGAACAAATATTCGAAGTCGCTCGATGACGTCGAATATGTTGTTCTCTTGTACTGAGGGTCAGCGTGAATGCTCGCTGTCCATCTGTATCATGTGAAAGTCCAACAATGCGTCCTGGCATTTGCCGGATGAAGTCCAGCTTACACGCAAAGATTCCGTAGACTGGGCCACCCCCTGTTGGTCCGATCCCAAACGGCTGCCCTTCGCCTACAACAATGTCTGCACCGTAGTGTCCTGGTGCTTCCATTAGGCCGAGACTGACGACATTTACTCCGATAATGAGTGCCGTGGTATCGCCTAGAATTTCTTTGAGTGATGCAATTCCTTCGTCGGCAATCCCAAAGGCGTTTGGTTGCTCGACGTACACTGCGCATGAACCAGCAGCTTCCTTCACTGCCTCCATATCGAGGCATCCTTCCTCTGTGTGAGGGAGTCGCTTGACCTCAATCCCTCCACCCTGAGTATAGTTCTGAATCACGCTAAATCGATGTTCAGGTACCAAATCGGAAACATAGACTGTATCCTTCTGCTCGACCTTTCGGTTCAGAACGCGAACTGCAGTTGTTAGCGCCTCTGCCGCCGCTGTACTTGCATCATACATACTCACATTCGCAACGGGAAGTCCAACAAGCTCGGAAATCATTGTCTGAAACTCCCACATTGCCTGTAGCATACCTTGGCTTACTTCTGGCTGGTATGGAGTGTATGATGTGAGAAATTCACCCCGGGTTGCCATCATCGGAACCATCGATGGCACATGGTTTGCGTAGAGTCCTGCTCCAATGAATGAAGGTCGGCTATTCACTGGTACATTAGCAGAAAGGAGCCGCTGTGCGTCTCTCCATATTTCTTCCTCGGTTTGAGGAGGCGGTAAGTCGAGTGGAGAGTTTCGTCGGACGGCCTCGGGGATATCAGAGAATAGGTCGTCCATAGAGGTAAGGCCCATGGCTGCAAGCATCTCTGATTCTCGTCCAAGGTTGGGAAGTTGGTCAACCATGCTCATCACCGGCCGTGGCCTTACCCTGATTGCAGTTCACACGTTCCTTGAAGGATTGCTTTCTATCATGGCTTCTTTCTTTGTTAGAAAAACGATGCTTGATCATCTAGAGAGTCCTTGTATGGCCATCTGATTCATCTTTCTTGGTACCGAATGCGAAACGAGACAAAAGGACGTAATTGATTCCAACACTACTTCCAACTGAAATTGCCCATGCAAGTTGGTAGTGTAGGCCCACGGATTCATTGAGGACGTAGTTTACCACAGTTGTGAATACACCTCCAACAGAGTAGGCCGCAAATGCAGCAATTAATGATCGAAGATAAGGGTCCGTAGAATTGGTGAATGTGAGCCAGTAATGTAGCCCGTGTTGCCTAATAACTGCGACGAAATATCCCAAGATCCAAGCAATTGTTGCACGATTATCTATGTCTGGTAGAAGTATGTAGATGAGGTTGTAGATTACCCATCCAATGGCAACTCCTCCACCCCCTACGAGGATGAAACGAAACTTCTCGGGGAGATTTCCCCATTTTTCTCGCAGGGACAAATAGGTCACCCGTAGTGTTTCTCAATCCATTCGCGGTATGCGCCTGAACGGACTGACTCAACCCATTCCGGGTTGGAACGGTACCATTCTACTGTATCTTTCATTCCGTTTGACCAATCAATTTCTGGTTTCCATCCTAGGATACGTTCTGCTTTTTCGAATCCCATGGCATATCTCCGATCATGTCCGGGGCGATCAGCCACATATTCGATTTGAGATTCTGAAGCACCTGTTAATCGGATAATTGTGCGTACAATCTCGATATTTGGCATCTCGTTATCTGCGCCGAAGTTCACGACTTCACCAGATACGAGTCGCCCATCTAATAGGCCATCCATTGTTGCGAGAATACCGCGCGCATGATCTTGAACATGGATCCAGTCCCTTATTTGCATTCCATCACCGTATACAGGAAGTGCTCTTCCTTCCATG
>DAYJ01000037.1:0-9912 GCA_002506875.1 Euryarchaeota archaeon UBA40
GGTCCCGCGGTTTGGAGATGAACAAATGAGTGACCAGAGCGCCCATGGTGGGCGTGATGGGCGAGGTCCCCGCCTCGCCACTCCCGGCGCGACGCTGGGAGCCAGAGAGGGCCGTCGATTGGGCCACGGAGTTGTGGAAACTGACACTGGATTGATTGCCACAAAGGTGGGAGTCATATATTCGGATGAGAAAACGATCTCAGTCCTTCCTACTCATACTAGATACACACCTCGTCCGGGTGACCTTGTCATCGGCGTTGTTGAAGCTGTTCAAAGCAATCTTTGGTTCCTTGACATCAATGCCCCTTTCAACGCCTTACTTCCAATGAGCCTTGGTCCTGGAAAAGCTGAGTTCGGAGGCGCGCGCAATGTCCTGAATGTAGGGCAGACAGTTCTCTGCAGAATTCAAGAAGTCGACGAGACTCATTCTTCTGTTGTGACTATGAAGGGACTTGGACTTCGCCGCGTCGATTCAGGACTTGTCGAATCCCTCCCTCCTCATCTAATGCAAACCCTCTTTTCAGACGGAGGTGTAGCACTTAAGGCTCTGAAAGCATCGACTGAATGCCGTGTTGTTCTCGCTGAGAATGGGCGTATGTGGGTCAATGGGTCTTCAGATTCTATCACTGAGGTTGTGGCACGGATTGCAAAAATCCGGTCTATGGCTCGAGATATCTCAAATCGCGATGAAATGATTGCGATCCTGAGCACGGAGGTGGCCTGAATGGGTGGTTATGGAGACGTACAGATGATTGATGATAATGGAATCCGTGTGGATGGAAGAACTGCAGGAGATATTCGACCTGTGGAGATCCGGGCTGGTGTAATTCCAGTTGCTGACGGTAGTGCAGAGGTAATATGGGGTACAAATCACGTTATTGCTGCAGTTTATGGGCCGATGGAGGCACATCCTCGCAAGATTCAGAAGCAAGATCGAGCAGTACTAGATGTCCGTTACAATATGGCTCCATTCAGTACTACTGACCGTATGCGACCTGGATTCAACCGTCGTAGCCGTGAGATTAGCAAGGTTACTGCTGAAGCGCTTGAAACCGTTGTTCTCACAGAACTTTACCCTCGCTCTAAGATTCGAGTCGAGATCGAAGTCCTAACTGCAGAGGCAGGTACTCGTTGCGCTGGAATCACAGCTGCGAGTGTAGCACTTGCTGATGCTGGCATTCCTATGACTGACATGGTTATCTCCGTGGCAAGTGGTAAGATCAATGGAATAGTGGTATGTGACCTCAATAAGGAGGAAGACAACTACGGTGAAGCTGATCTTCCAATGGGAATTTGTGCAAATTCAGGAGATCTCGTCTTCCTTCAGATGGATGGCGACCTTTCACCTGAAGAGTTCCAACAAGCTTGGGACTACAATATGGAGTCGATTGGCCCAGTTCATGAACTTATGATTGAAGCTCTTGAGAAGGCTAATGGAGGTGAATCCTGATGGCTGCACCTCCAGTTCCAGAACTCCTTCGGGCTCACCTTACTGAGCTTGCTAAGAACGATGAGCGTCTTGATGGACGTGGTCGTTTCGAAGGTCGTGAAGTTCAGATTGAGACTGGTGTCTTACCACGAGCAGAAGGCAGCGCTCGTGTAGTCATGGGCGATACCATCGTCCTCGCAGGTGTCAAGTTCCAAATCATGACACCATATCCGGATCGACCTACAAGTGGCGGTTTCATGACTAGCGCTGAGGTTCGTCCAGTCAGTGGTGTTCATTGGGAGGCCGGCCCTCCCTCACCTGCTGCAATCGAACTTGGCAGAGTTGTAGATCGTGGTATTCGCGAGTCCGGATGTCTCGATATGTCTGACTTGTGTATTCTTCCAGGTGAGAAGGCTTGGCAAGTCATCCTTGATGTCTTTGCTCTCTCAGATGATGGTAACCTGTTTGATGCATTTGCCACAGCCGCCATGGCTGCATTGAGAACCGCTATCATCCCCGGTGAGCGTTTCGATGTCGGAGAAGATCGTCCATTACCGGTGAGTAAGAAACCTATGATGTGCTCCTATCACCGTGTTGGTGGTCGCTTCGTTTACGATGCTGTCCGTCGCGAAGAGATTGGTGGTGCTGAACGTATTCACATCACACTCGGTGATGACGACCATGTCCATTCGTTACAGAAGGGTCTAAAGGGAGCGTTCACCGCGGACGAATTCGCTGAGATCATGGATCACGCCCGGCAACGTTGTGCTGAATTGAGAAACATGATCGAATAAGTGGAGATGATTTGAGATGTCGAAGCGTACACAGAAGACCGGAAAGACGGCTCGATATGGGCCCCGGTACGGTGTTTCAGTTCGTCACCGAGCCGGTAAGGCTCTCGATCGTGTCAAGCGTAAGTACACTTGCCCTTCCTGTCAGTATCAGAAGGTAACACGTAAGGCATCTGGTATTTGGACCTGCAAGAAGTGTGACCACACTTTCGCAGGTGGTGTTTGGGAACCCTACACACGCGCTAGTGAAGCAAACCATCGCATTCTTCGCCGTGGAGTCGAAGGGGCGACAGCTACAGATATGGCCGTAATCGCTCAGACACGCGCTTTAGAGTATGAGAAAACCCTGTCCGAGCGAGAGGATGATTCTGAATCCACACCTGCCGTTGAGGAGGTCTCCGAGGAGGCTACCGTCGATGACGAAGAGGAGTGAACGGGACCTCACTATTCAGATCGCTTCTACCGATCTTGATGCTCTCTGTTCCTCACTCTCCACTGAACCTTTTCCTTGCACTGTAAATGACGGTAGAGTATGCATCTCTATCGAATCTGCAACAACCGTTGATGTCCGAGCTCGATGGAATACTGTAATGCGTGCTCTAATTGGTGCCGACGAAGCGTTGCAAACCATTCATAGCATCGAACCATGAGGCGTTGAGCGATGAGCGAGGACACACGAGAAACCATTCAGCGGCTCGCTGCTCAGTTGCAGAACATCATGCAGCAAGTGCAGACAGTCGAGACCCAAATCCGAGAGATTGAGACCACAATAGGGGCTCTTCAATCACAAGATCCGAATAGACCCGTGTATCGTCAGGTTGGACCCCTCCTCCTTGAAGTGGATGATAGAAAATCTCTGAAGGAGGAACTTGAACAATCGAGGTCCACATTAGATGAACATCTTGGACGAATCCAGGGTACAGAGAAGGAATTGAGGGAAGCCTATGAATCAGCAGTCAAGGCTTTCGAGGCGCAGTGAGTGAGTAGTTTACCATGTCCTGGACGGACGAGTTTCACTCGTGGATATCCTCTTGTGAATCGAAAGGCGTAATCGCTATCGTAACCCATCGGAATGGAGACATGGATACAATCGCGAGTGGTTGCGCGCTTGCTGAAGCCCTTGGAAGCAATACTCGTTGTGTCGGTATTCATGTGTCTAAGGTGGCACGGGAAGTCATACAGAAACTCAATTTCCATCATCATCGAATGGATGCTAGTCGTCCTGCTTGGCCCCGAACTATCGCAGGGATAATTGTCGTGGATGCTGGTGGGCCTGGGCAAATGGGAATCGAACTTCCAGCAAATATCCCTCTATGCGTCCTTGATCATCATGCTCACTCCTCAGATTCATGGAATGTTGGAGATACTGGATTACACGTAAATCGTCCAGTTAAGGCAACAACGCAGATTGTTTACGAATATCTTCGTGATAAAATGCCGAATACACTGACTGATAGGATACGAAAGTTGTTGATGACTGGATTGATTTCCGATACTGGGCATTACAGACATGCAGATTCGACAGCACTTTCTGATGCTGGATCAATTCTAGGTTCGGAGATCGAACACGGGGATGTTTTGGATCTCCTACGTACCACTGGGCTCGGACGTTCTACGAGAACTGCGACATTGCGGGCTCTATCTAGGGTCGAAGTAGAAATTTCCGGGGGATGGACGGTTGCGATTACTTCCTGTGGGACTCATGAGGGATTAGTTGGAGGATCTCTCATCAACGCTGGAGCTGATGTGGCAATCGTTACCAACCCAAAAAACCCACTTCTTCGAGTGACTACTCGTGCAAGTCATCGAGCTGTTGAAGGTGGTATAGGCATGGGGGATATCCTCTCCACACTTGCTGAATTACACGGTTCAGAAGGAGGTGGACATCCAGGTGCTGCTGGATGGACTACTGATATTGATTCAGTAGAAGCAGTGTCTAGTATCCTGTCTAGGATTTCTGCAATAGGAGGTGGCGAACATTGACTATTGGATTGAGTGATGATGAGTTTGCTAATCTAGAAGACCTCGTTGGTTCGAATCAGATTGAGGAAGCTAAGGAAAAACTTGGGGATTCAATTTGTGCAAAGGGTTCTTTCATCTCATCAGCGATTTCATTGGCTGAAAATGACATTGAAGGTGCACTTGCCTCGTTGGAGGAATGTATGAACCGTTCACGAACCCCATCTACTCGGAATCCAGTACTTGAAGCCAGAGCGAGGATGTTGCGAGGTCTTTGCCGATCTGGTTTAGGTGAGGCCATCGAGGCTTCTGCTGATCTACGTTGGGCGATGGATCGTCTAAATGCTGTAGACTCAGGATCTGAAGCACATGGTATTGCAGTGCTAAACGTCGCTGCTTGGCATCGCCAGAATGGTGAACCTGTAATGGCGTTGGCTACCCATTCTGAGATTGCTAGGGAGAAGACACATGTGCCTGAGATTGTAGCTGTATCGAGACAACGTGTTGCATCCATTCATGCAGATTTAGGCGATCTCGCAGGTTCGATTCGCCATCATTGGACAGCGTGGTCTATGGCACGTGATTCAGGTATGGATGTAATTGCTGAGACCTCCTGTCTCCATATCATTGACCTAGGCCTAGCTAATGTCAACGATGCTTCCAGTAGGATGAAAAATCGTATTGAAGATGCACGTCCAGAGCCACGCAAAGAATCAACTGAACCGAGTATACATCCAGATGATCTGCGTGATGCAACGGAATGGATAGTTCCACGAGTTTTGAGAGATGTTAGCGGTGAGCAACGTATCGATATGCAGTTGGTAATCGAAGCATTATGCGTACTAGATTCAGCATCCATAGAACTATTCAACGAAGTGAAAGACGCGATTCAGGATACTTTAGTTCTAGATGCCCTCCAGTAATCTAGTATGGATTTGAGTTCTTCATTTCCCCAATAGAGGCTTCCAGGAATTTCTTGGTGGAATGAAACACGCTGAATTTTTGGATCCTTTGAATCCCATTCATCATTTACACCTGTATGATTGATTTCTACAAAGACAACCATTCCCGATTCAAGAGTATCTAGGAATGGGATTTGAGCGACTTTTCCAGACACCCCAGTCTCTTCTCTTAATTCTCTTAATGCGGCTGATTCAACGGATTCTCCTTTTTCGATACGGCCACCGGGAAGTTCCCAACCGCGTTCATGATGCTGCACCATCAACCAATGTCCAGATACAGGTTGAATGGCGAGGACAATAACCCATCTTGGTTTAGTGGTCATTGTAGTTGCTCCATCGCGGAATCGTAGTAGGCTTGTGCCCATTCCTCACCGGATGTGACTAAGCGACGAGCAAGGAATAGAGCGGCTTGTATCTCTCCCTCATCTAACATTCTCTTGAGTCGATCCTGTTCTGATTCTCCGACTTCACTAACTTCAGTATCAACATCTTCAATTTCTAATGCTATTTGATTTGATGATTCAGGCGTTGCGAGGCTTTCCATCCTAGTGAGGAAGATCTCCCGAGTCGAGATATCAGGTATCTTCCAAGATTTACGTTCCCCGTCCAAGCGCGCATCCATTCGTTCACGATATTCGTCTCGAACGGGGCGAGATGGGAAATGTGTCTGCGCTTGGTCATAGCAGAGCCATGCCTCATCGTATTCCTCTCGACGCTCATGAAGACGTCCTAGTCCAATCCATGCTTCATGGTTCTGTGGACGTTGTGCAACGATTCGACGGGCAAGAGGGATGAATTCATCATGTCGTCCAGCTGTGTAGAGGCGTTCGATTCTCCGTCCAAAAACGATGTTTGTCCTAGGGTCGCGAAGGTCCAATCTTTTGATTCTCTGGCTGAATTCTTCAAATCGTCCTTCATCAGATGCAACATTATGGTACCACAGTTCTGGATCTAGAGGGTCAACTTCGAAGGCAGCATTAACGAGGTCTACGCCATGATCCAATAAATCAACTTCCTGGAGTGTTCGTAAACGCTCAGGATCTCGGCCGAGAATCAAAAAGAGATCTTCGATCACGGCATGAATACCTGGCTTGTCACCGATTAGAACCTTAATTTGAATGAGGAGTCGCCAGTTCTCATCATTAGTGAAATCATACAATACTGATTGACGTGATGATTGTTCGGCCCAGTTCAAACATTGTATTCGTTTATTCTCATCCTTCTCTGAATTTCGAAGGAACTTCTCAGCTTGTGCACGGTGTCGATCACCCAAACTCCTCCGTGGATGTTGGAGTTCTGCACCACTTCTCCGACCCACGCTCACCACCATCAATTGACAGCGGAGTAGGGTTCCCTGTCTTCACCATAAGGTATGGTTGCATTAAATCCGACCTTTGAAGTGGTCCCATCCTCGGATCTTGAAGGATCGAGACTCGAACCTTTTTGAGCACTCAGAATCATAGTGTCGCGATCAGGCTGCCAACGTGTCATCATTGCCCATTCGACATGAACGGGGTCATCAATGCGAATATCGTCATCGACAACTGTCACGGCCTTCATTGATCGATGACCATCCAGTGCAGCTTGGATTGCCTTCAGTGCATCCTCTGATGATCTTGGGTTAATGGCAACGACGGAGGATAACCAGCCACATCCTCCTTCACTAAGATGGACGTCGGTGCAATCAGTTACTTTGGATACTGCTGCTTTGATTGTAGGGGCGCGAGGCAATCCCATGAGTGTCTTGTGCTCCTTGCCAGCAGGTAAGATCGCATGGAATATTGGATTGTCTCTATGGTGTACTGCCTCAACCTGAATTACAGGTTGCTTTCGGACATCATCAACTGTTCCGGTGATGTCTACATAAGGCCCTTCATCATCATCTTCGCTTGTAATTCTAGCAGTGAATACATACTCACAATCTGCAGGGACTAGGACTCCGTTCGAAACCTCGACTACGCGAAGAGGTTCACCATACAGTTTCTGATGCAGTGCTGCAGCAACACAAAGCTCATCCTTTCGCTCGTCGAAAGACATTGCAGCACAGAGGAGGACACAGGGGTCGGCCCCATTGATGATTGCAACTTGAAGATCTTCTTCGTCAGAGCGGGCTTCATCTGTTAATTGTCTAAGATGTCTAGGAACAAGACGTGCAACAAGTCGATCTGGCCCTGAAAGAAACTGACGATGGTAACTCATGTTGCGGTCAGGTCCCCGCTCTGCGACGATTACGGATGCAGACATGTAGCGCCCTCTATCCTCAGGGTAGTGCCAAGGTACAGGTATTGCTGTAAGATCTGGAGATTCCATAGTGTTCTGGAAACATTCTGCATCTTCTTTAGAGACAAGCGTTGGCTCCATAGGATTCTCCATAGCCCATCCAAGTGTATCGATTAAATCTCCAGGGCTAAGCCCCCAATGTTTGCAGAGTTCTGTACGTGTTAGGATATTCATAATGGCACGATGGCCCGGAGCCTCAGTGATATTTGTGAAAATTAAGGGGACATGTCCAGTCCTACCGGACTCCTCCATGAAGCCATGATTGACAGAAGTCTCCTTGTCCACGACAGTGGCTCGTGAAGCATGGTCTCGGAAGGACATGGATTGAGCCGTGTGTTCATGCTCCTTCAATATTGCAGAGAATGAGATGTGAATCAACCACAGTCTCCCCGTCACTCTCATATACGGGGGGACGGTCGGCGAATTGCTTCAAGGGGCTGAGTGACTCGTGGGACGCGGACTGTTCGCTGGATCAAAGATCAAAGCGGACCGTATGCGCTTCCGAAAGAAGGACCGCCTCGTCCGCAAGCGAATGGAGAAGAAGGCACGTGTAGGTGGTGTCCTAAAGCACGATCCTCTCCGTGGCAGTCATCAGGCTAAGGGCATCGTGACCGAGAAGGTCAATATCGAAGCAAAGCAGCCCAACTCTGGCCTCCGTAAGGCAGTAAAACTCAACCTCAAGGGATCTGGAAACAAGTTGACAGCTTTTGCACCTGGCGATGGTGCTATCTCTTTCATTGATGAACACGACGAGGTTCTCGTCGAAGGTATCGGTGGTCGCATGGGACGTTCCTATGGTGACTTGCCTGGAGTACGATTCAAGGTTATCAAGGTCAATGGCGTGTCTCTAGACGAGATGGTACGTGGCCGTAAGGAGAAGCCAATCCGTTGAGGTGATGTGATATGTCTGAAGACGAGATCATCGAGGAGCCTTCTGTGGAGGCTGAAAGCCCAGCCAAGGTTCCAATCGCTGGTATTGGTACTCTAGTATTCGGCAAGTGGGATGCAGCGGAGGTTACTTGTGATGATCCTGGTATTGCACCATACATCAACCTCACAACAATTGGCGTCCCGCTTTCCGGAGGAATCCATGCGAACCAGTGGTTTGGAAAGCAACGACTCTCTCTGATTGAGCGCTTTACAAACGGACTAATGCGCCGGGGCCCTAACAGTGGCAAGAAGGGAGCAACAGTTTCAGCCATGAACAAGGCTCTCGACAAGATTCATGATCGGACTGGAGAGAACCCTCTTCAGATACTCGTTAACGCAGTTGTGAACTCAGCACCTTGCGAAGGTATTACACGTATTCGATTCGGAGCAACCTCGCAACCAAAGGCAGTCGATGTTTCTCCTTCGCGTAGGGTCGACATGGCTGTCCGCAACCTCACACAGGGCGCTACCAGTGCAACTGTGAAGAGTAAGCGCAATTTGACTCAATGTATCGTCAATGAAGTTCTGAAGGCTGCTGAAGGAGATGTTTCCTCTTTCGCTGTATCAAAGCGTGAAGAGACGGAACGGATTGCTGCATCTGCACGATGATTGGGTTATTACCCATTTATCACAGTGGTTTGAACGCCGAACTGTGTCTCTCTTTGCGTTCTCCTTAAGAACCCGGTTCAGGTGGCCAAGAATAACTGGGTGATTCCGTGGGCCGCAAGGAAGACAACATCAAAATCGCAACTCAAGTGATGCACGACAGGAACCGCATTCGGAACCTTGCTATTGCAGCTCACATTGACCATGGTAAGACAACACTCAGTGACAACCTGATTGCAGGTGCAGGGATGATGTCCGAAGATCTTGCAGGTAAGAGTCGAGTCCTTGATTTCGATGAGCAAGAGTCCGCTCGAGGAATCACAATTAACGCAGCAAGTGCCTCGATGGTGCACGAAATAGAGGATGCTGACGGAAATAAGGACAACTATCTCATCAATCTCATTGATACACCGGGGCACGTCGACTTTGGTGGAGACGTAACTCGTGCAATGAGAGCAGTTGACGGGTGTATCATTCTCGCATGTGCTGTAGAAGGAACTATGCCACAGACTGAAACTGTTGTTCGTCAGGCGTTGAAGGAACGGGTACAACCTGTTCTTTTCATCAACAAGGTCGACCGCCTCATTAACGAATTACAAATTGATGGCCCAGAGATGATGAAGCGTTTTGAGAAAATCATTGGTAAGGTGAACAAACTGATTGCAGCTTTTGCTCCTGATAAGTACAAGAAAGAATGGCAGGTTGACGTTCAATCGGGTACGGTGGCGTTTGGTAGCGCCTACTACAATTGGGGTATGAGTATCCCATTCATGAAGAAGACTGGATTGAATTTCAAGGATATTTTTGAGCACTGCCATAATGATGAGCAGAAAGCCCTTGCAAAGAAAGCACCTGTGCATCAAGTGCTTCTCGACATGGCAGTCGAACGCCTCCCTGGTCCGTTGACCGCACAGAAGTATCGTATCCCAAACATCTGGCAAGGTGATCTTGAATC
>DAYJ01000037.1:10323-13599 GCA_002506875.1 Euryarchaeota archaeon UBA40
GAAGTCGCGGTTGGACGTATTTTCTCAGGGACAGTAAAGCAGGGAGAGACACTCTGGGCACTTGGTGGTTCTAAGGCTGAACGTGCACAGCAGGTTGCTATGATGGTAGGTGGTGACAGGATTCAGGTCCCAGAGGTTTCTTCTGGTAACATCGTCGCTATCACAGGTATCCGTAGTGCAGCAGCTGGTGTGACAATATCTCGTGAAGCCGATGCAACTCCTTTCGAGGCTATTCGACACTATTCCGAACCGGTAGTTACAGTGGCTATTGAGCCTAAAGCACTCAAGGATCTTCCCAAGTTCGTCGATGCTCTTCGGACACTTGCTAAGTCGGACGCTTCGCTTCAGGTAACGACTAATCAGGAAACTGGTGAGGCACTTCTTGCAGGTATGGGTGAACTCCACCTGGAAATCTCAGTATATCGTCTTGAAGAAGAGCAGAATATCAAGGTCAATGTCTCCGAACCAATTGTTGTCTATCGGGAATGTATCGAAGGCGATAACAATGGTCACGCGTTTGAAGGCAAGTCACCTAATCGGCACAACCGCTTCTACATCGAGGTTGAACCACTCCCACTCGATGTTGTCCAAGCTCTCCGCGAAGGTGAATTTGGGGATGGTCCAGTTCGATCTAAGGATGCAAAGGAAGTTGGCGATAAGTTCGCTGCCTTCGGTATGAAGAAGGATCTCATGAGAAAGATATACGCGATTGGAGGTACTAATGTCCTTGTAAATGATACGAAGGGTATTCAGAATATCCATGAGACACGTGAGTTGATTATCCAGTCCTTCGAAGATGTCTGCAAACGCGGACCACTGTCTGAGGAGCCGATTATGGGCGTTATGGTTCGTCTTGTTGATGCAAAACTTCACGAGGATGCGATCCACCGTGGCCCTGCCCAGACAATTCCAGCAGTTCGTAATGCAATCAAGGGAGCTATGGTGCGTGCTAAGTCCTCACTAATGGAACCCATGCAGAAACTCCAGGTATCTGCTCCCAACGACGTGATGGGTGGTGTAACCCGTCAGATTACTTCTCGTCGAGGCGTTATCGAGGACATGCCTGTCGAAGGCAGTGTTACTACTGTTATCGGGCGTGTTCCTGTTGCTGAAACATTCGGTTTCTCGAACGATATTCGTGCTGCTAGTCAAGGTCGTGCCACCTGGAATACAGAGAATGCAGGCTTCGAACCTGTTCCACCCAGCCTCTTCCACAAAACTGTCGGAGAGATACGTGAACGCAAGGGATTGAAGCCCGATGTGCCAACTGAGACTTACTATTCCGATTGACTACCTGACTGATATTGATTTGGCAACGGTTAAGGATATCCAGAACTAAGAAGTGTTGAGGATTGAGGATTATGCGCCTCGGCACACGATTGGTTGTAGTCATCCTTCTGCTCTCCATGATTGCTGCGCCTACCGTTGCTTATCACCAAGGACCACCTTTGGTGGAGAATAATGGTAATCCTACTGCGATCTACGGTTGCACGTGTCACGGTGTCGGTGGGCCCTTGAACGGACAGCCCTCCGATCGTGCAGTTGTCAGCGTATCCGGCGTTCCAATCCAATACGAGATTGATGTTGCCTATGAATTGACAATCAAGGTCCAAGATGCCAACACCCTTGCAGGTGAATCCGGCAATGTTGCAGGAGGCTTCCTCATGTCATCTGGTGATATGGGTACATTCACTTGGACTGAAGAATATGACATCCGACCTGCAGCCGGGACGACTGATGAAGATTCGACTTCACGTTCTACCAGCAACAACATATCACAGTCAGATACTGATGCAGATGGACAGTGGGTTGTCACTTGGACTGCACCAAGCGAGGATTCTGGTGCAGTTTTCTTCTATGTGGCAGGTAACTCTGTTGATGACAGTGGAGGAGCTGACGAGGGTGACTACTGGAATATCTTATCTTTCTCAATCAATCCACCAGGCACCGTGACTAATGCCGATGGTGATGACTTGACAACTCGTACTGTGAGTGTTGGTACCTATGAGAATCTCTTTGTCGCGGAGATCTCTGAAGATCAAATCGAGCATGAACGACAAATGGCTCTATCTGCAGATGTATTCCTTAAGGGGAATATCTACTATTGGAGTAGTCTACTGTTCCTAATTGTAGGAGCGGTTCTACAGAGAGAGGTAACTGAACGGAAACGTGGTGAAGGCCCATCTTATCTTGCACGTGAGTTGGCTTATCCTCAGATTCTTCGCCGTGGGATTGCTGCCATTGTTCTGTTTTACATTGGAGTCACGGTGAAGGCTGATGGTGGAGACGTAATGTTGTGGTCTGTAACGTTCTTTTGCAGTGCATGGGCGGTATACGGCGTGTATCGGACATGGTTAGCAATGAATACCGAACCTACACCTGATGATGTGATGTGATAGGGTTACATGGTCCGTACATCATTAGATGATCTGAGACCTGCTGAGGAACATCTTAGCATCCTTGCAAAGGACCTCCGTCTTGTTTTTGGAATATGGGTTATCATTACTACAATCATTGCATTATTCTCTAAAGAAATAATTGAACAATGGATGTTCAGTTTAGGTAATTTAATTGAAGGAAGTACTGTCTATTCACCAGAAAGATGGCTTAGATTGAGATGGGGGATTGTTCTCTTAGTCGGGATGCTTGTCGTCGCACCTTATTTTCTAATTGTTTTGAATCGATTCACACGCCCTGGACTCCTACCAAAGGAACGAATCTTGATGTCCACAGCATCAGTGTTTACCATTCTCTTCCTTTGGATTGGATTACCTACATTCTGGCTTTTCATCGGCCCTTTCATTCTTATCGAATTAGATTCAATCAATTCTGTTAGTGGGATGACAAATCAGTATGATGTATCAGTTATCTTTGAGATATTACTTGGAATATCTTGGGCATTTCTTAGTACGATCCTAGGAATCATGACTCGGGTCGCAATTTCAATGACTCATCACAAGGAACATGACAACAGGATGTCACTCGATGCAAGGACATTGCTATTCACAGCGTTCCTTCTCTACCTCTCTCTTAGTGGACCATTGACTGGTTTGTGGTTACCTTGGATGGTCGTCACAATTATTCTAATGGAATCTATGACGGTAGGGATTACAAGTTCAAGAATAGAAGTGAAGCAACCAAGGAGCATTTTGGATGCTGATGGAGATGTCCATCGCATCACAGTGTTGGATTGCTCCTGTGAAGGTGCTTGTCCAAAGTTGCCGGTTACACCTCGAGGGTGTGGTTTGCTGCGCACTGAGGCATTGTGTCTAGATA
>DAYJ01000137.1:0-898 GCA_002506875.1 Euryarchaeota archaeon UBA40
AATTGCCATCACTACAGTGGGTCCAGGCGAGATAGTAACTTGGGAGCTTGAAGGAACATTACCTTCCGGCTTGACTTGGACGCCAGCAAATCAATCGATATGGGGTACGCCGACGGCCCTCATGTCTACGACTCAGTTCACAGTGTGGGCGAACAACTCAGGAGGAACAGTATCAGCAACTCTGAACATTACAGTCAACGATCAGGTGCCTACTCTATCCTATCCGACAAACACGTTGAATCTCATAGTGAACACTACGAGTTCCGATATCCCTCTAGTTCCAATTCTCACAGGACCGGGGGAGATCACTAGTTGGGAAATCAATGGTAGTCAATGGCCACCGGGACTCTACTTTGAGAGTTCGAATGGTACTATTATGGGGATGCCGAATGGGACCATGTCATCTACAACATTCACAGTATGGGCGAACAATAGCGGTGGTTCAACATCAACCACGGTAACCATCGTCATCGTAGATCAGGTTCCAACGAGTCTCACAATTAGTCCAGAAAACACGACTGCGACGAATAACTCTGCCATTATCCCAATTGTCATTTCATCGAATGGTCCTGGCCAAATCATCACTTGGGAACTTGAAGGAACTCTCCCAGTTGGGCTTACTTTCACTTCTTCAAACCAAACTATCTGGGGTGTACCAACTGAATTGATGATTAATTCACAATACACAATCTGGGCGAATAATACTGGAGGCTCCGTATCTGCGACACTAAACATCACTGTTGAAGATCAGGTGCCCGGATTGAACATTAGTCCAGAAAACACGACAGCGACTAACAACACCGCCATTGCCCCGATTATCATTACACCGACTGGACCCGGAGAAATCGTAACGTGGGAGTTGGAGGGCACGTTGCCATCTGGACTCACATGGACTTCT
>DAYJ01000137.1:1288-23318 GCA_002506875.1 Euryarchaeota archaeon UBA40
ACGATTTGGGCGAACAACAGCGGTGGTTCCGTATTCGCAACTCTGAATATTACAGTCAACGATCAGGTTCCAGGCTTGAATATCAGCCCAGAGAATACGACAGCGACTAACAACACCGCCATTGCCCCGATTACCATCATATCAACCGGACCTGGAGAAATCGTAACGTGGGAGTTAGAGGGCACGTTACCATCTGGACTCACATGGACTTCTTCGAATCAGACCATATGGGGTACACCAACTGAATTGATGCCTACAGCGCAGTATACGATTTGGGCGAACAACAGTGGTGGTTCCGTATTCGCAACTCTGAATATTACAGTCAACGATCAGGTGCCAACAAGCCTAACGTTCCTGAACAGTAGCATTGTTCTTACCAATAACACAGCGATGATTCCCGAAGAAGCCACTCTCATAGGACCTGGTGAGATTCTAACTTGGGAGATTGATGGAATCCTGCCGACAGGAGTCGAATTTGGCTCCAACAACGGAACGATCTGGGGTACACCGACTGAACTGTGGACCATGACGAATTATACAATCTGGGCAAACAATACAGGTGGATCAATCTCGATACAGATTCACCTAAGCGTCGTTGATCAATTGCCAACTATCAACTACGATCACACCTCATTGGTGTTGACGAATAATACTGCAGATTCTCGTTTACCACTGAATCCAACTCTCACAGGATCTGGCGAGATTCTAACTTGGCAAATTAGTGGGGCATTACCAAATGGTCTTGTTTTCAATTCATTCAATGGCTCTCTATATGGCACTCCTGTAGAGCTTTGGCCATCCACCACTTACACGGTTTGGGCGAACAATAGCGGAGGTTACAGAACGTTCAGTTTGACACTGGCTGTAATTGACCAAGTACCAACCAATATTGTGTATGATGGGGGCTCAATTATTCTCACAAATAACACAGTAATGACTCCTGAAACCCCATCTATCACCGGACCAGGTGAGATTACTAGTTGGGAGGTCAATGGAACTCTACCCTCGGGCGTGAACCTTGATTCGAACACCGGTATCATATCCGGAACACCAACCGAACTCTGGTCGGTGCAAACGTACACAGTTTGGGCCAATAATTCGGGCGGTTCGGTTGAGTTTACTTTCGATCTCACAGTTATTGCAGAGAATCCTGATGTTACCCTCCCTTCCAATTCGCTTTCATTGACCGTTGGTCAAGCGATGTCTCCTCTTCTTCCATCAAGCGATGGTGGCGAAGTAGTGTCTTGGGAGATTGAGCCCACATTACCAGATGGACTGAGTATGGATTCAGTTACAGGTGAGATTAGCGGTACTCCAACGACCCCACAATCCACAGAGTCCTATACAATCTGGGCAAACAACACAGGTGGTTCAGTGACACAAACACTCACCATAACAATCGTCGATGTGCCTGCAACGCCTTCAATCACAACCACTGAGATTACGCTTACTATCGATGAGGTGATGGCGCCGTTTACCATTACGATTGTCGGTGGCGAAGTTGTCGAATGGGGCCTCCATCCAGAATTACCTCTGGGTCTAACTTTCAATGAGGAGACTGGATCAATTTCAGGTATACCGACGGTGCTATCCGAGGAACAGACATACACAATTTGGGCGAACAATAGTGGCGGCTCACAATCTGTATCCTTTACAATCGAGGTTGTGGATGAACCGCCGATTATCGAGTATGTCGAAGAGGAGTTTGTATTGTATGCGAACGTTACAGAGGTTAGTATCGAGGCAATCTCTAGTGGTGGAGACGTTATTGGATTCAGTGTGAGCCCTGAATTAGACAATGGTCTACAATTCTCAGATACAAATGGTACAATTTGGGGCATCCCAGATACCACACATGAGCGCATGACATTCACGGTTACAGCAACGAATTCTGGCGGTTCATCCGTTTCGACAGTGAACATCACCGTCCTTCCTTCATTGGGCTGTACAGATTCTCTAGCCGAGAATTATGACCCAATCGCGATTGAGGATGATGATTCCTGCGTTTACACAGATACGGATGGAGACGGAGTTCCAGATATCGACGAGGTCTTCGGTTGTACAGATCCAGATGCCTTCAATCATAATGCGGCCGCTACAGAAGATGATGGATCATGCATTGCCGTCCTTGAGGTGGTATATCCAGAAGTCACGCTAAATCTCACAGTCGACGAATCTGTTGTTGCAATGATTCCAACTGTTTACAATCAAACGGTTGAGACTTGGACGGTAGAACCCGAATTACCGGATGGGTTAGAGTTCAATCGTCTAATCCAGAATGGTGTTTTGGTTCTTGACAAGGGAACAATCCAAGGTATCCCGACCGAGACTATCGATGCTAGAATCTTCACAGTCACAGCAACAGATCTTGATACAGGTCAAACAGCTACTATTCTGCTAACCATTGAGGTGATTGATCCCAATGCGATTTCCGTCGGGAACATTACTCCGATTCCAGAACCAATCACAGATACGGATGGGGACGGTTACGAAGACGACTTTGAATTGGAATGTGGAACCGATCCAGAAAATAGCGCAGAGTATCCTCTGAGTGACGATTTGGCAACTTGTAAGGTGGGATTAACAGGGCCTGATACCCCCCCAGGAAACCTATTCATTTGGTTCCTGATGCCCCTATTGATCCTGATTTTGATTGCTCTTTACACGATGATTTTCTTGCTTAAAGATAAGGATGAAGAAGACAAGGAAGATGAAAAATCATCCTAGAATTAAACCGATTATCGCTGTCCTGGGCGCCAGAATTGCAGAGGAATAGGATCATCATCTCCCTGACCGCGGTAAGCAAGGTGATCGGCTCGTTCATTCCAGCGATGTCCCGAATGTGCTTTGACGTGAGCATTGTGTAAATCTACAACTTGTGCGACTTCTTTCCATAGTTCTTGAGAGAGGTGAGACAGTTTCTTGTTTGCCTTCGCTGACCAAGATCCGTCAGTAATCCGAAGTGCATACATTGAATCTGCACGGATGGTAACTTCACCCTTTGGACAATTAACGAGAATCCATCGAAGGGCATGAACCATCGCAGATAGTTCCCCGGTGTTGTTTGATCCAACCTCTGCCCCTAACCATTCATCCGATTTTGGATTAGTAATCACTGGACCTGAAGATTCGTGCATTAGGTCACCTGTCCCGCGGCCTACACCCCGGTCACCTATTACGACGACAAAACCCCAACCGGCAGCAGTGTCCGCAGTCACGTTCCGATTCTCTATACATGATCCATCAATGTAGATTGAAACCGGAGGGGTATCGACCACAGCAGAACTCACTCTCCGATGACAGCAGCGTAACCAGCTGCGTCAAGGAGACCTTCGACATCTGCCATATTGTTTGGACGGAAACGTGCAATCCACCCATCTTCGTAAGGGGATTGGTTGATTGTTTCAGGGGCATCTTCGAGATCCAGATTTAGTGCCGAAATCGTTCCAGCAATAGGTGCGTAAATCTCACTCACAGATTTTACAGATTCCACACTACAGAAAGCCTCCATTTCTGCGACTGTTGAGCCTTCCATATCCGGGTCCATCTCGACCCACACAACATCTGTGAGAGCATTCTGAGCAAAATCAGTGATACCGATGACGACTTCGTCTCCATCGACTCTCACCCATTCATGTTCTTTTGTGTACTTCAGACCTTCAGGAATGTCGGACATGTGCTCTCCTCAATTACAGGGGGCCCGAGAAGATGGGTCAAGGTTTCGCTTGAGGTATAGGCACGAATTCTCACATCAAAGACATAAGCAGGACGCGACTCCGCGCGTCATGCCCGAGGTACCGGAGCGATTCTCAAACCTCGCTATCGGGTTCACGCCATATTTGGTCAAGCCCTCTGAAGACGTCATTCGCTGGACTGTCGGAGAACCCGGATTTGACACCCCCCGACCAGTTGTTGATGCTGCGATTGAGGCACTTGAAGCGGGCCAGACAAAGTACACGCGTGGCCCGGGTTCCATGGAGTTGTGTACCCAAATTTCAGAACAACTGAATCGTATGTGGGACCTTGAAACTACACCCGAGACAGTGATGGTTACACCCGGAGCCAAGCAAGCTCTGTTGTATGCAATGATGGTCACTATGGAAGCTGGTGATGAGTTGCTTGTGCCTGCTCCAGCTTGGCCAACCTATGAGGGTCAAACCGCCCTTCTTGGAATTAACATCGTTTTCACTGAGACCAACGATCTCTTCCATCCGATGATAGAATCGATGCGCTCATCCATCACGGACAAGACCAAAGCAATCTTGCTGAACTCTCCCAATAATCCGACTGGAGCGGTTTACACACCTGAGGAGATTCAGGCAATTGTCGCTCTTGCGGTTGAACATGATCTTTGGATAATCAGTGACGAGATCTATGCTCGTCTTCTCTGGGTAGACTGGCCTCACATATCTCCAGCGAGTATCCCTGGTGGAGCAGAGCGAACAATGGTCGTCACTGGCTTCTCGAAGTCATTTGCAATGACAGGTTGGCGTCTTGGCGTCCTCACAGGGCCCAAGGAAGCGATGAAAGCAGCCTTCGCATGTCAGGCTAATGCAAATTCACATGTTCCTACTTTCTTGATGCCAGCGGCGTCTGTTGCATTGACTCAAGATGAAGCCGTAGATGAGTTCTGTATACAGTACAACCGACGACGTAACATCCTGATGGAAGGTATCGCTTCAATTCCTGGTATGGAACTTGTAGAACCTGAAGGGGCCTTCTACGCCTTCATCGATATCACAAGTTCAGGAATGACGTCGATTGAGTTTGCAGATCGTGCTCTTGATGAAGCCCGCGTTCAACTCATCCCAGGTTCCCTAATCGAGGGCGGTGAAGGCTTTGTTCGGGTTTCATATGCAACCGATGAGGCAGATATCCGTGAAGGCATTGCCCGGCTTAAGGCCTGGTTGTCTTGATTTAGAACGGTGGCAGGAATTCTGTGCAGGATTCAGATATTCGTAGAAGTTGATTGTACTTTGAGGTCCGATCAGAGCGTGCAGGGGCCCCGGTTTTGATCTGCCCAGTTCGCGCACCTACTGCGAGATCAGCAATCGTATCATCACTGGTTTCACCGGAACGATGACTCATGACTGTCCCGAAGCCGTGACTCTTCGCCATCTCAATACATTCCAGCGTCTCGGTCACGGTCCCAATTTGATTGGGTTTGATTAGAATCGCATTAGCAGCCGCTCGGTCAATCCCATCCGACAGACGATTCACATTTGTCACGAATAGGTCATCACCAACAATTTGGACTCGATCTCCGATTTCAGCGGTCAACGTCGACCAAGAACTCCAATCGTCTTCGCCAAAAGGATCCTCGATAGATACGATGGGATGTTCGTCAGCCCAAGTTGCATAGGTTTCAGCGAGTTGGTCACCGCTTAGGACCGCACCATCAATGTGGTAGCCATCGTCGTGTAGAAACTCCTGTGCTGCCACGTCTAATGCGATACCAAGCTCATCTCCTGGTGAGTATCCTGCACGCTCGATTGCTTGGGTCAATAGCCCAAGTCCTTCGGCATTGCTCGGGAGATTTGGTGCAAAACCACCTTCATCTCCGATGCCACCGAGGAGCCCCTTCTCCTTGAGGACTGACCGAAGAGAATGGTAGGTTTCGACTCCTGCGCGAAGTGCTTCAGAAAAGTCGTCAAAGCCATGGGGGACGACCATGAACTCCTGAACATCCACATCACTTGCGGCGTGGGCACCTCCGTTGAGTATGTTCATCAGAGGTACGGGGAGGCTCCCTCCAGATAGCCCGCCGACGTAACGCCAGAGGGGCTGAGAGTGGATGTTTGCGCCTGCATGAAGGCACGCGAGTGATGCACCAAGCGTTGCATTAGCACCAAGCGTTGCTTTGTTCGGTGAATCATCAAGATCGAGAATACACTGATCGATGGTAGCTTGGTCATCAACTCGTAGTCCCACCAAGGCTTCCTGAATGACTTCGACGACGTTTTGGACGGCTAGATCAACACCCTTCCCCATCCAACGGTCTCCTCCATCTCTCAATTCGACTGCCTCGTGGCTTCCTGTACTTGCGCCAGATGGCACAGCTGCACGTCCCGCCAATCCTCCATTCACGAAGCATTCGACTTCGACAGTTGGGTTTCCTCTTGAATCAAGGATTGCCCGCGCCATGAGGCCGGTGATGTAGGCATCCATGCGCAGGCCTTCTCGTGATGGGTTCATGAATCAAGCGAATCAGGAATTGAGGTATCTTAGCCAACGTGCAGTTCTCGCTTGGAGTCGAGGAACATCGCCTTCAAGATGAGATCCTACGCTCCAGTTCAACTGTTCTTCACAGGGTGAAATGGAGAATAGTTCAGCGAAGAAAACAGGTTCTTTCGAGGTATTACTGGTTTCAGAAAGCGGTTTTCGGCCTGAACGATTCTCAACAAAACAGTGGATTAGATGCTTGGGATAGTGCTTGATACGCTGAGAATCTGGACAGCAATGTATGACGCTGTTTCGTAAGAATAGAAGGGAGCACCCGGTCTCGTCATCGATCTCGTGATCAACGATGTCAATATCCTGAATCATTGTAGAGACGTCCATTGTATACCAATCACGGGTTTTTGTGTTCAAATCGAGGTCTGAGATACCATCGAGGAATACTTGGACCTGAAGTTGACCTTCGCCCCCAGCAGGTGTCATGAGAACGAGAACCACTCGGGGCCCATATGAAGCCGATGGATTTCTCAAGTTCATCTGGATGGCCGAATGTCGAATTCTGACATGTAGAAAACGCTCGTGGTTTTGATATACGACGGCACTCACGAGCGGTCAACGCACAGGTAGCAAAGCCCGGTTACGCGATGGACTGCAAATCCATTTTACAGGGGTTCGAATCCCCTCCTGTGCTCCATTCATTCTTCTTCAATACGGCTTGTGAGCATCTGTTCCTCGAGTTTTGCCCATCCTTCACCCATATCTTCGACATCGTCGGTTACCGAATCAGCATCAAGACGCACTTCTTCCTCGGTACGGTCGTCGAAGATCATTGAAATCCATGAACTTCGATTCGATGAGCGTGCGAACCATGCTTGAGTTACAAGAAGCCCTAGTAGAGCTGCGACTGCAAGAAGAACACGCCCGACGTCCCCTGATGCGGACTCAGTACAAGTGATTGCAACGTCGAGACTGTCGTTACAGGTGGATGACTCAAGCAATAGGAAACCAGCACTGAAGGCTGAACCGACGGCAGCTAGAGTGAACAACCTCTCAATGGTCCGAGCAGGCGTATCCATGACCCTAGACTCGCTATCCTATGCATGAAGTCAACGGCCGTTAGTAGGTCTCGCGCATCAGCTTGTGAATTTTGTATGGAAGCAGAGCTCGATTGACCGGAGTCACCTCAAGTATTCGTGCATCGTCCCTTCTACGGATGTCCTGAAGAAGCGGATGTCGTGATTTCTTGGCGAGTGTCATAACCGTCGGCTTGTCGAGTTCAAGCGCCGCTCGGACAATCTCGACAAATTCATCGGACTCAACACTGAACTTTCCAATCTCGTCGATTACGATGACTTCGGCCTCTTCCATTGCAGTTCGAATTGCAGGGATCGCGACGGTGTTCATGGTCTCCTTATCGATGCCGAATCCGAATACGCGTGTTCGGGTGTCGATGTCTTTGTGAGCCATGATGGCTTCTTCTCCAGTAACGATATCGATACACCGGTATCCTTTGCGTTCACCATCTTCAATGAGAGGCTCTGTTCGCATTCCAGCAATAATTCGAATTGTATCCGGGTTTTCACCACGTGCACGGATTTCACCCGTCCTTTCGTTGACGAGCATTTCGATTACTTTCTGCATCACAGCAGATTTCCCACTACGCGGAAGACCTGTGATTCCAATCTTCGGGTGAACTCCCATACTACCGCTCACCCCGAATTGCTCGTGCTAGGTGTCGCGATGTGAAGTTCTACCCTATGAAGAATCTGCCTTATTGGAGGGTTATGCAACCTCTAAGAAATGAAATTGGATTCGCGGAAATCGGAATTATTTCTTTGTACTCTCAGTTATTTTAGCAGTTGAATCCTAATCATCGTCATTTTCTGCATATTTTCCTAAATCTCGATTTCTGATTCCAAGGAGCCGCCGAGATTTTTCAATCCAAGTCCAGCCTTGATCTACCCATTTGAGAACCTTAGCCAGGGTATCCTCGTCCACATCTGCATGAACCGCGAGACGCTTCAGAAATTCGATCTCTTCTTCTTGGAACTCACCATCACAAGCCCCGACGATAGCAGCATCTCTCAGCGCTAAGCGCAATGCAGGGACTCCCATACCATCGATTATCTCTGAGAGATCTATGCTTCTCTTCAGCTCTTGTCGGAACACGTTCCGGCGATGTGGAGGGATTAGTGCTCGTCCCATCGCAGCCTCGATTGCAGCGGTCTCTTCACGGACAAGAGTACCATCTGCACCGGCTAGAGAGATAAGGATCCGAACATAGCCTTCTCGATCGTGCTCATCGAGCCGATCGATGACATCCGGCAGCAATCGTCCACCTCAGGAAGCATTGAGGATCGTAAGACCCCGATCCATCCAATCGTAGCCTTCCATCACCCAGTCGAGGAGATCATCGACAACGCTTTCCTTCATCCCAAGACCTGTGGCAATCTTACCAAGGACTTCGAATTCATCTTCGTCTACGGTTCCATCAGCAGCGGACATCATGATTGCATCACGTAGTGCGAGCTTACCCGCACGCCCATCTGTGGAATCCTTTAGATCGCTAATGCATTCTTTTAGCGTTGGTGGATTTTTGAGGTAGTCTCGGATTGCTGACCGCTGATTTGGAGAGAGGAGCGCAGTCCCCATTCGTTGTTCAAACATGGCCATTTCGTCGACTGTGACTTCATCATCGACCTTTGTGATATAGGCCAAGAGTTTGGCGTAAGCGAACCTCTCATTCTGAGGGAGGGTGTGCAGCGTGTCCGGAAGCATGCGACCGGCTTCGTGTTGCTCCCCATCAATCTGCCGTCGAATGTATCTCAATCATCGTTGGTCGTGACATCTGATGGTTTCCCCGTGAGAATAGAACGTAAGCGGGCATTGTCCGATTGAATCGCCTCCATCCAATCATACTTCACGTCGAGATTACCAGCAAGTACACGGAGCGCATTGCTATCCTTTGGAAGGCACTTCCCCCCAAACCCTCGATTCAGACCAAAGATAGGATCGAGATGAGATGGTCCAATCGGTTGAGCTTGGGGTGCCGTGATGATTTCACTTACTTTGTACCAATCCGCATTAAGACCCTGACAAATGTCGTACATCTGGTTTGCAAAGATGACCTTCAGTGCGTAAAAGGTGTTTTTCGAATACTTCACCATCTCTGCGACTGCCGGCTCGACATGAAAGGTCTGATCTGATTTGATAACGCCTGCTTCGCGATGCTGTTGGAAAACACGTTCAGCTACATCTGCATGATGTGTTCCACAGACAAGGATATCCTGATTCCCGAAATCTTCCAGATGCCTCCTTTCGACAAGGAATTCAGGGGAATAAGCAATCTTGAGGTGTGGATACTCTTCATGGAAACGTTGTGTTGTACCAGGTACAACTGTGCTTTTGATTACAGCCGTGAAGCCATCAGGTAGATCGCTGAGGATGGAAGTTACAATCGAGAGATCACAAGATCCGTCTGTATCTGACATTGGTGTTGGGACCGCGATGTAAGCCATATCCACATGATTGGTTACATCGGCAAGTGTTGTTCCTCTAACCGGATCATGGATGAATAAATCGTGGACGGGTCCGAACCAGTGTTCGATAGCTCCTCCAACAATCCCTGCTCCAATTATACCCACTTTCATGCACAAATCCTCCTTCTCTATCTTGTAAGTTCTAGCATGTCACTTTCATGATGTTGGGTCATTTTCACGACGATTACACGGTTCAGGTGATAGACGCCCTTCTTTTGCAAGTCCAGACGCCCTTAACAGAGCATCAGCAGTCCCACAATCGAGCCATTCTTCATCGCCCAAATCCTTCAATTCTGCCGCGCCAAGCTCGATGTATTTCCGATTTAGATCGGTAATTGAGAAACCTTCGTTCTCAGTGCCATAGCATTCGTCGAGCAGTTCCCAAAAGCGTTCGTCATAGAGGTAAATGCCTCCTATTGCAAGGTCACTAGGGGGATTTTCCGGTTTTTCGACGATATCTGTGAGCTTTCCTTCTTCATCGAGCACTGCTACTCCGAAGGCGCGGGGATCTTCAACCGAGCGTCCAAGGAGTAAACATCCAGGGGGTTCCTCTGAGGTTTTCCAATGTCTTACCTCTTCGGTGAGTTCTGCGGTGGTGATATTGTCAGAGAAGTAGACCATTAGCCGACTTCCTTCGATATGAGGTCGTGCGAGATTCAGAGCATATGCTACACCTTGCGGGCTTTCCTCGATCACATAGTGAATATTCTCTCCAGGAAGTCCGACACCAACATGTTGAGCAATTTGACCGATGAAACGATTTCCAATGATTGTGATATCCTTGATGCCCGCTCGTCGGATGAATCCGAGAGCAAAATCGATCACAGGGCGATGGTATAGCGGGAGCATTGCTTTGTGCATATACCGTGTGAAAGGAAGCATGCGGGAACCGAGTCCACCTGCCACGAGTACGGCCTTCATTGGAGGGGGGGCCATGGTATTCTTCACCTGACTCTGGTAAATGGACTTTCATGGCGTTCTAATCAGTTTTCAGGAGTGCGTCCACCGAAATGTCCAGTGCCGACGAGATCACCTAAACGCTCCACTCCCGCTTCTATGAGGTCTGGATCATTCTTCTCTGCCTCTTCCCAAGATTTCTGTGCTTCTTCTGCAACAATTTCGTCAGCCTCGATTTTCACTTCGTGACTCTTTCTTAGTTCCCCTTCTAACCCTTCATGCTCTGGTCGCAAATCCATTCCATCAATTTGGGGGTTTCTGGGGTCGAAGGTATCAGCTCCTCCACCTTCAGCGACACCCTTGGGGTCTCGTCCTCGAGTCATGTAGACAGCCCCTCCTGATGGCGACATAGTCTTCTGTAGAGGGTTGTCTGGGGCTTCTTCGATAATCTGATCGACAACCGTCTCAACTTCGTGTTCTTGATCTTCAACCATAGGCTCCATTCGCACTTGGTGATCCGCACCAGCCCATGCGATAATGAGGAGCATTGGGAAAAGGAAGCCGATGAGGAAAGCAACTGGAACTCCAACTGCATCGATAAGTGGACCAATGTCGAACATCATGATGATTAGACCGACAAGCACAATCTGAGTGACAATACCAATAACGAGGCGACGCATCGTCCTTGCGAACTCAAATTCTGCGTTTCTGGCCCTATCTTCTAAGGATGCCAAGCCCTCACCGATGCCCTCATCGATGTCGCTCATGTCCACTGAATTCAGCCCAAGTCCTCTTCAAGTGCTCGGACCCATGAGTCAATATTTTGTGTGGGAAGTTCAGGGAGCCGAATTCCGATAGCATCCTTTGCTTCCGACATTAGAACAGAATCGTTCAATTGGATCGTTTGTTCACGAGGAATACGAGCCATCTGTGTCACGATTTCAGAGAGAATATCTTGGATGGTTCGATTATTTCGTGTAACCTCATCGTTAGAACGACGGGTATCCGCCATTACACGCGCGTGAACCGTTTCTGTCCGTCGTGCTTGACCATCAAGGAGCCGTTCGATACTTACCATCATCTGCTCCCAACGTTCCACTCCATTGTCTTGGGTTGTGCTAATACGATCAAGGAGCGATTGATTCTGTTGCATGACTCGATGCTGTTGGGACAGCATCCGTTTTGCTTCCTTCAATGCCTCGGATTGAAGCGACATTGCACGTCTTTGTTCATCTAATAGGCGACGAGCTTCAGGAGCGCCAACAGCATCTCTGCGCTCTAATTCCGCTTGCATTGTCTGGGCTGAAAGCTCAAGATCGATGTAAGCTCGACGGTTAGATCGCAATTGTCTATTCAGGCGCTCCATATCCTTAGATTGCATCGAGGACATTTTCCTGAAATGTCGATGCCGACTTGCGTGATGAGGAGCGTCGGCTAAAATCATCAACACAATTCCAAATGTTACAGCTGCGAAATGGCCACGAGGGTACTCTTGAATGAGAAGTCCAGCCCCAGCGATTCCGATTAGGAGCGCTCGAGTCCGCGGCATGATTTACATTCGTGCCTCATGGTATATGACCAGTCGATGGGGACGCCCCGGGCCCCATCAATCTGCGAAGCCGTAGAGCCCATCACCTAGGTGAGAAATCTGATTTGCAACAACTAGGTGTTCAATCGCTTCACGGACTTCAGATTCATCGAATCCAACAGCTGCACAGATTTCCATAAGGTCATCTTCGTGTGCCGCCCCATCGCCCGTCTCTTCCATTTCCTGAAGGATGTGTTCACAGCAAATGTGGAGAATAGGATCATCAATCCCGTCTTCGATATCATCGATTGTCTCGTCGATTGGTATCTCAGCCTTCTGAATCTCAATAGGAATCTTCACTGGCTCGTTGTATGCCTCGAAAAGATTCTTCTGATGAGGGTCAGAGATGCGTTTAGGCTCACTAATCTGGCGTTGGACACGCTCGATAAGACGCTCAACTCTGTGCCGACGATGTTCTAGCCTAAGTGCCTCATCATTGAGTTTTGATACAAGTAGTTCTGATTCCTCTTCTGCACGAGAAATGAGCCAATCTTCAAAACTCCAGTTAGGATCGATTCTGAGCATACTCTCCCAAAGATCTCGGACCACTTGGGGTAGGGATGAAGGATTAATCCTCCCAGAGGTTGAATCCTCTGAGGAACCGAGTTCATCCATACCCAGTCGACTTGATATCTCCGTCTATGAACGATTCCCCTGTTAGGTTGCACCCTTGACTTTGATTCAAATCTCTGACAGGGGCATTCATCAAGGTGGACCGGATGCCCCTCACATGGCCCTTCATCGGATTACGACTCTGCCCGGGGACGGGACCGGCCGAGAGGTCATGACCGAAGCCATGAAGTTGCTTCAGACGATTGAATCGAACTCTCCGATGACTTTTCAAATTACAGAGATTCAATGTGGTGGTCAGCATTATCTTGAGACAGGAGAAGAGTGGCCAGAGGGCTCCTTCGAATATTGTCGAGATCAATCAGATGCAATCCTTCTCGGAGCGATTGGTTGGCCCGGCGCCACGATGCCAAATGGTGACCTAGCTGGTGGGCAGGTTATTCTCGGCCTCCGTTCTGGCTTAGACCTCTACGCCAATGTCCGTCCAATCAAACTGTACAAGGGCATACAACACAAGATCCATGGGGATTTCAAACAGGTTTGGTCTCCGGGCCTTGTGGACATGGTCGTTGTCCGTGAGAACACCGAAGGCCTGTACCAGACGCTTCTGTCTAGGTCTTCACATGCGGCTCAGGGTATTCCGTATCCTAGTGTGCCTGAAATTGAGATTCCAGGTATGGATGGCGAGTTTGCTTGGGACCCCCGTCCAATCAGCCGAAAGGGCTCTGAACGTGTAATCCGTTTTGCCTTCGATATCGCGGAACGTCGCTCGGGGACTCCTTCTGATGGAACATCCAGAGTGAGTTGCATTGACAAGAGCAATGTTACGCGTGGTTGCCAACTTTTCCGTTCTATCTATTTGGAAATTGCAGAAAATCATCCAGACATCGAGACAGATATGGCGTACATCGATGCCTTCACCATGTGGTTGGTTCGTCAACCGGAGTTTTACGATGTGGTTGTGACATCAAACATGTTTGGCGACATCGCTACTGATCTTGCAAGCACACTTCAGGGTGGTATGGGTATGGCTGCGAGTGCAAACATTGGTGATGACCATATGATGTTCGAACCAGTGCATGGGTCAAGTCCAAAGTACGCTGGCAAAGGTGTGGTAAATCCAATCGCTATGTTGAGTAGTGTGCAAATGATGCTCGATTGGCTTGGCCGGCGCAGTGGTGATGCTGATGCAACAGTCGCAGCTGAAATTGTTGAATCAGCCATCGAAAATCAGGTTAGTGAAGGAGGAACCCTAACCTATGATCTCGGCGGAGAAGCGTCAACATCCGAGGTTTCCGAAGCCATCTGTGCACGTGTTGCTTCTATGTTGGCAACGCACTATACTTCGGCCTAATCCCGCTCTAATGCGCCGAGCATCACTTCAAGGACGGCACGTCGTGAAGCATCTGCATCGAAGTGAGGGTCAGAATCCTTTGGATTTCTGAGTCGAGAGAGAAGAGCCGATGATGTACGTTGCACTTCATCTACGATACATATCGTCGCTGTTTTCGCAGTTCTTGATAGTGGATTCAAATCAATCACGAATACTTGCTTCCCCATCGCTACTAACGCCTCGCATCGATCCCCATCTTCAAGCGGGACGAGAACTACATCTGCTCCAAGTATCCCCTCTTGGCAGCAATTTGCTCGCGGTCCATCAAGACCGGGAATCCGTCCATTTGGATTGGCACCAAGAATCTCAACATGATTCAGATTAAGAGCAGTAGCACGAGATCTAATTCTTCCGAGAAGTGCCGTCATTCGTTCTGGTGTCCGATAGTAGATGTTGACTTCGAGGGGACATCCGAGTGTATCGGCGATTTGTAGAAGTTCATCACAGGCGAGAGCAACAGTGTTGCCATTCACAGAGATTACCGGCTGTTTAGCGATAAGGAGCCTCGCTGCAACTTCATCGATAGCCATAGTCGCACCAGGCATGGTTTGTTCTCCGAGTAGATAGTCGAAGGCCTCCCCACGGCCGTGAGCAATGAGAGCAGAATCAGCAAGGAGCCCCTCTTTCATAGCATCGACAAGTCGCTGTCGTGACATAAGGGAGGCATGACGTGGATGAGATTCGGGTACCTCACCCATGGTCATTCGACCGTGAAGTACACCATCAGTCTTCCGAGGGTAGAGTTCTGACTCCAGATTCATCGATGAGCATGCTGATATCGATCGATCGTACGCCCATATTCATCGAACTCGTAGATAGAACGTCAACTCCAGTTGTCATCCAATTATCGAGATCTTCGAAACGGATATTCCCACTTGCTTCTGTGCAAATCCATTGATTGTAACCGTGGGACTGAATGTCGAGCACGGCTTCCTTTGTCTTGGCTGGTCCCATGTTATCTAGCATGATAACAAGGACCCGATCCTCCCCAGTTTCCATCATTCGATTACACCAAGCTTTTGCAATCACATTTGCCATTGATATGGAATCTACTTCGATGACTGTGAAGGCACCGTGTTTGTTGAGATCCGTTGTTGTAATCCATTTTTGCATAGTTTCTTTCTTTGATTCTTCAAGATTCATCTTGAGAACATTCTGGTCATTCTCTTTGATCATCCAAGCATCACTTTTGCGCAGCCGATGTGTCAGGCCGCCACCGATGTGGACTGCCCATTTGTCTAAGATTCCCCATGCAGTCTTACGAGTAGAAGCAACTCGCAGTCCATTTAATCGATTTACCCAACGTTCGGTCTCTGTTGCTATGCCCGACATCCGTCCGATGAGGTTGATTAGGACACGTTCGACGGCAAGAATCTCCAAGGCGGCACCATCGAGTACCAGGAGAGTGTCATCAATTTCAAATCGCTCACCTTCTCGTTTATGCCAAGACTTTTGCACATCAGGAAGTCGTGTCCTTAGTAGATGGTTGACGACATGACTTCCGCACAGCACACCTTCTTGTTTCGCGATGACCCGTGCTCGCACCAGGACTCTTGTCTGACCGATTGGGTGGTACCCATCATCTTCTAACAAAGTCCTCGTCCATCGCTCCATACTTTCGGTTAGAATGGGACTGGGTGAGTCGTCTATCCAAAGATCGGAAGCCCGGTCATGCGGGAGACGAACTCGGTGAGCCGTTGTGGTGAGCGCCTCCTCCCCGACGTCGGGGGTTTCGGAGTCTCCGAATTCCGTCACTGAGCCGCGGACTCGCCCATTGCACTTGAAGGATTGTGGATTTCACTCATTCAATTTGTTCAAGGGTGGTTTCAACTGCAGCGATGCATGCGAGAATGTCATCCATGGTGTTCCGCAGTGTTCGCATGTTGTTACTCTGGACGATAATGTGCATTTCTACGGCTTCGTGGTCCATTTTGATAGAGAAACTTTCAGGGTCATCTACAGATATCGAGGCCTTCAGAGTTGAGAGACGCTCGATTGATTCGCCCCTTAGCACGAGAACCGCTTCATGTGCTGTCATCAGTTCTACTTCGGAGGCAATCGCTATGGATGCTCCGGCTAAGGAGACAAACGATGAGCGGGCTGTCCGAATCCGTTCAGGGGCGTATTCTGGAGTGGTACGATGTCGAGGCACGCGATCTTCCATGGCGGAGCGATCCAGATCCATGGGCAGTCCTTGTCTCCGAGTTTGTGCTACAACAGACACAGATGAAAGTCGGTCTTGCACATTGGTACCGAATGATGGAACGCTTTCCGACAATAGAATCCATGGCTGCTGCCCCCGTCGAGGATGTCCTAGAAGCTTGGCAGGGTTGCGGGTATTACGCAAGGGCACGTAATCTGCATGCTCTCTCTGTTGAAATCGTCTCTCGAAAACCTCCTTCTCTACCTTCTAATCCTCGAGATTTACAGAATTTGCCTGGAATCGGTCCATACACATCAGCAGCCGTATCTTCCATTGCATTCGGTTACCCTGTTGCAGCTGTGGACGGTAATATTCGTCGTATCCATGCTCGTATATCAGCAGAGGAACGACCCAAAGATCGTGACACTCAAACATGGGCTGACGAATCCCTTTATCGAAATCGGCCAGGGGATTGGAATCAGGCTTTAATGGAACTTGGTGCAACTGTTTGTACGCCTCGTCGCCCCTTATGCGGCAGATGTCCTGCTGAAGATGTATGTCTTGCAGTAAAAACCGATGAGCCAACGAAATTTCCTGCATCACGTAAACGGAATTCAAAGAGAATTGAGGGACACGCTCTCGTAATTCGAACACCATTTGGAATTCATCTGACCAAAAGAAAAGGCTCGAGGCTGGGTGGGTTGTGGGGTGTACCAATAACCGAGGATCCTAAGGGAATAGATGTGCTATGCGATAATCACCATGTCGAAAAACACAGATCTGTAGGTAGGGTCAGACATGCTTTCAGTCACAGAGACTGGAACCTTGAGGTATGGGTCGCGGAACGAAACGATGGTGGGTTAGATCCGGCTTCAGTTCCTATTTCAAAATTGGATGAACGCATCCTCGAAACCGCGGGGTGGATTCGAGCATGAAAGATCCAGATTGGGACCCAGTCCCTTTGATAGCAGGTTCGGGAGGAGTTCTGACCGAAGAATTGCGGACCTCTCATGCGGGTCGCCGAGCATTGATGCTGACTCGCAATGAAAATCCGACGGAGTTCCTTGCACTTGCGGATACAATGGATATCCAAGTTGTTGAAATCGTTGCTCAGCGAGGTCGATCGGACAAACGAACACATCTAGGCCGTGGCCGACTTGAAGCAATTCGTGATGAATTGCGCATGGCTCCTGAAAGTCATCCTTGGTTTGGAATAGATCTCGTCCTTGTGAATGCGAATCTAAGTGCTCGTCAATTAGTGAATATGACTGACATGTTACAATGTGAGACTTGGGATCGAGTTCGCCTTCTTCTAGAACTCTTTACTCAACATGCCTCATCGGTTGAAGCACGCAATCAAGTGCGCATTGCCCGTTTGAACGCTGATCGTAACGTTTTGCGTGAATTGGTGAATCGAGAGACAACCGGAGAACGCCTCGGTTACGGGGCCGGCGGTCGAACTGGTTGGAATGTTGCATTGAATGCCCTAAATAGAGAACTGAAGACACTTCGTGGACGTCAGCGAAGATATAGTCGAGCAATCAAGGAGCGCCAAAGACAGCGTCGAGCAAGCGGGGCCCGAACGGTGGGGTTAGCTGGATATACCAACGCTGGGAAATCGAGTTTATTCGCTTCCCTCTGTGGAAAACCAGTCATTGTTGAGGATCGTTATTTCTCGACGTTGGAGACAACAGTTGGCCGGATGCAGTTCAGCCCTCGTGTACTGCTCGTTGACACAATTGGGTTCATCGACGATATCCCTTCAGATCTCCTTGATGCGTTTTCTGCAACTCTCAAAGAGAGCCTCGAATGTGACCTCCTGCTCCTTTTGTTGGATTGCTCGGATCCCGTGGAGGAAGTGATCCGGAAGTTTGAGACTTCACGCCGAGAACTCTTCGATCGTAGTGATCCAGATGCGGGTTCGTACGATTTGCTTGTGGTTTTGACCAAGCAGGATTCGTGCAGTGAATCTCACGTTGTTGCAGTGAATCATGCGTTGGATTCTTTCGGGGTTTCTGAGACAATTCTAACATCTTCAACTTCGTCTGAAGGCATTGAACACCTTCGTTCTAACATCTTGACACGTTTACATGGCCCTCCAATTTCGTTTTTGGTTTCGCCACCCAATAGTGCATCCGATCGCCCAATCGCAGCTATCGAGTCCGAAATCCGTCGCAATTCGATGGTTGGAGAACGGAGGATGAGTGATGAAGGCCTGCATCTAGTTGCATGGATAGATCCAGCCGATTGGGTACGCCTCAACCGTTCGTTGGGCGATAGGATTCACAGAGAAGTAGATCAGCCCTCGCAAGCGGAATAAAGGACACCTTCTATCCATACTCATGGGGGACAGAAAAGAGGACTCCTCGGATCCTCCAATTGTCATGATTCCTGAGGAGGAACCAGTATTTTCCTCTACAGGAGCAACACTTCAGTTACCGAAGGACGCTCCAAGAGACCCTCGGATGCACGTGGCCCTCCTGTTCATCCTCGTCGCGGGAATATTCGGTGTTATCAACGGCCTTGATTTTATTGAGGGAGACCGTGGTCTTGTCACCGATCGAGGCTTCATTTACAGTCAAACACAGACTGCCTCCATCATCAGTCAATCCTTACCTGGATCAGCAATCCTCACAGGTACCTTGACCCTGCATGATGGTAGCCCAGGATCCAACTTCACAATCGAGGTTGTAACGACAGTCGTAGAGAATGGAACTCAGAGAATCACTCGCCCATCAAATGTGACTGACGCGGAAGGCCGCTTCCGTCTTGAGGGTTTGAATCCAGGTCTCATGACGATGTTTGTGGTGAATAACACCCACGATTCAGAAGGTATGACGCATCGGATTATTCTGTCACCCGGTGCTTTGTTTGAACCGTATGGATTTACACACTTGGACGTTGATTACGAATCTCCTGCAGTATTCGATGCTGTTGAAGAGGAAAATAATGGATTGATGCGCTGGATTGACTTATCTGAAGAGCAGCGTGGTCGTGAATTGTATGATCCTACTGCAGCAGCAGTATACGATATCGTAGGTACAATTTTCTTTGGTATTGGATTGATTGCGATTGTTCTCGGCATCATGGGTTGGAAAGCCAAGAGTGCTTTACTTCTCCGGACTGCCGGGGGACTCGTCTTCTTTAGCCAAGGCCACTTCTACTCAGCTTGTTGCCTTGGTATGCTTGCGATGATTTCCACCTACGGTCTCAATATCAGTGATGGATAATCAAGCAGCAACGCCTTTCATGCGTTTGAACCAAACCATCCCATTTTCATGATCTTCAATGTGGCGGAATGCTTTCGGATGCATCTCAATTGATCGCATGTAACCATAGACAATGAGGTCAACAAGATCGGGCTCGTCGCCACCGAAAAATTGCTGATCTCCAATCTCGCCGGTCCATTGATCTAGAAGGTGATGCCAGAGTTGTTTAGGATTCATACCGGTGTTTTTCGTTCGTTTCCGTGCGATTATACCCCACATTATTGGAAACCCTGCCCACGCGTACAATCGTCCAGTCATCAGTCCAAACTTCTCATGCCGTGATACTGAACGTGTGGTGCTCAGAGCCGATCCAATGCTACCGTATAGAATAGGAATAGTGGCATTCTTGACGTGAAGATCTGCCCATTCAATCCATTCATCACGCCGGGCTAGATCTGAAGAAGAAGCTAATTGACCATCGTTGTGAATCTCATCGATACGTTTCATGATAGGAGTGGAGTCGACAACCACTTCACCATCATGCATCTTCCAGACAGGCGTCTTGCCCCAGTCCCCTGCAAAGGAGACACTTTTCTTGATCCGCATGGGATTAACTTGTACTCGGTCGTGAGGGAGATCGAGATAATCGAGCAGGGCCCGAACCTTCCAGGTAAAGGGGCAAGTGTTGAGCATGTACAATGTGCCGACATTGGCAGTAGCATCAGACATAATCCATCGTCTCCCTCATCCTTTGTGAACGGTTCGTTTCCTTCACATAGCGTACATTTCAAGCACAGACAAATCAACCACTTCAAGCGTCTTTACATGCGTGGCTTCAAGATCGACAGGAGGAGCACATCCCTCAGCCCATGCTTCCTTCCATCGCGTTGCACACAGGCACCATCTGTCTCCTGGATTGAGTCCTGGAAATCGAAATTCTGGTCGTGGTGTCGAAAGGTCGTTACCCACATTAGCACTGAATGTCAAGAAGGCTTCATCGACCACTACACAGACGGTATGCATGCCTCTATCTGAATCGTCAGTGTTGCAACATCCGTCACGGAACCAGCCAGTGAGAGGTTCTTCGTTGCAAGTCTTTAGTGGGGTACCGAGGACATTGACTGATGGGTGCATGTGTAATCCGAGGATGATTCGTATAGATGAGTACTCGTCCACCCTCAACCCTCAAGTGAGACGGGTATGAGTGACCCCCATGAGCGACGTGCCTGCCTCTGTCATCGCAGAATTGAACGCATTAGATGGATATGAGAAAATGCTTGCAATAGATCGTGTAACGGTCGAGCATGGAGTATCATCAGATGAACTCCTTCGTCTTATGGAAATGGCATCATCTGGAACGACAATGAGCGCTAGTGAACCAGAATGGGATATGTCAATTTCGAGATCCAAAGGAGGTATTGACCCAATGATGGAAACCAGCCCCCCTCCTCAAACAGGAGCCGAAGCGCTTTCTGAAGCCCACCGATACCGTATGGGGTATGACCCGAGTAGTGAGGGGCGGTCACGTCAGTCGCAGGTCGAGCAAGCCATTGTCTGTCCTGCTTGCCGATCACCACTCGGTATCCCCTCGGTTAGACCGATTAAGGTGACATGCCCACAGTGTATGACTGAGACATTATTTGAGTCCTGATCAGACTCCCCAGAACTTGCCTTGAATCTCTTGTCGAGTGGACCAAGAGCGTACACCAGTCCGAACCATCCACCACACGACAATAGTCACTAGAACGAGCCCCCAATCGCTGTAAATTACTCCAGGGTCAAGCTCGTAGGTTTCGCCTTGAGCAATTTTACGTGCTACATCGAGACTCGCTTCTGCAAATGCGTAGATTACAGCCCCTCCTGCAACAAGTTGGAAGATTCGCCCCGATAGCGTACCACGTCTCCAGCGTAGGACAACCATGGACATAGCTACAGCAAGGGAGGCTAGCACAATCCACTGTAAACCACTATCCATTGCTTCCACGCCAATCTCAAATCCACTCATCTCGGAACTAGCTTGAGCAATCTCTCGATATACCTCAAGAATAGCGAGTAAGCTTGCAAACGACGCAAAGGCCCACAATAGAGAGGAAACAATGCCACCCATTGCACTTTCTCGCATATCGACAATGAGGCGTTCGAATTGTGTTTCTGCACCGAGGCCCTTGGCGAGTAGCCACAGCCCAACGAATAATGGCATAGCACCAATCAGGACACCTCCGCCTGGAATGATCATGCCTAGCCCAATAATCATCATGAATACAGAGAGCGGAACTAGCAAGCGAGCCCGCCATTTTGGGTCCTCGATTGCCTTCATGATGTAGTAAAACGTCCCTTCGATACCCTTGCTTTGACGTACGATAATTTTCTCGACATAATCGATTCGAACCCGACTCTGCAGAATAGGCATCACTGCTTCATCTTCTGCTCCATCAGTCACCAATATCGCACAGTCAGGTTGGAATTCAGCGATGACCTCTTCCAACTGTTTTGCAATTGCCCGGTCTGACCGGG
>DAYJ01000049.1:0-669 GCA_002506875.1 Euryarchaeota archaeon UBA40
TATCTCGGGTGCCAATCTGAATATTGAGATGGCCCTCGCAGGGCCACGAGTAGGCTGGGGGAGGCGTGTTGCCCGTGGCGTTGATTCCGTCCTTGATAGGTTGCAGATTTACCACGAGTCCTCTGACGCGGAACGTAGTCGAATTTATCGAAAACTCCGCTCTACTGCCGTCTTAGGTTCAGCGAATATGTCAAGGAGGCCTACAATGAGTGAGAAAGCTATGGAAATGTTGGCGGCAATGTCTGTCGATGCCGATCGTCGGAGACGATTGAAGAATTCTCTCAATAATATGGGTAAGCAGTTTGGGAAGAATGGTGAATTGTTCACTTCCTTAATTCTCGGTGATCAGAGTGTGGTTCTCGATCAGGCTGCAGAGAATGATGACAATGTAACTGTCGATATACGACGTGTAATCCGTTGGGTTGGGAGCCTTCATGGTAAGGCTGGACTTCGAGTGACTGAGTTCCCTCTATCGCGTCTTGACCCTGATGGTTCAGATGCGTTTGATTCGCTCACTGAGGCAGTGCCGTTTTCGATGCAGACAATGGAGAAAGTCCGCATTCTACATGATGATGTTACTGCGAGAATCGCCGATGAGGTCGTCGAAGGAAATCGAGGTGACGAAATCGAGGTGACAGAAGCAATGAGTATATTCCTCGGTTTGAAACG
>DAYJ01000049.1:1074-16977 GCA_002506875.1 Euryarchaeota archaeon UBA40
CTGAATCCAATACAGGGTGGCCGGGATGACATCGGATGAAGAGAATCCACCTTTGCCACCAGGGGCTATGCCTCCACCTCCTCCTCCGGGTGGTATGATGCCTCCTCCACCCCCTGCAGGCATGCCTCCTCCTCCTGCTGAAATGCCGCCTCCACCTCTACCTACAGAGGCCCCCATGCCTCCTGCTTCTGCTCCTCCTGCGCCCCCTGCTGAGATGCCACCACCACCTCCAGCACTAGCTCCCGCTCCCCCTGCTGAGATGCCTCCTCCGCCTCCGGCAACAGCTCCCGCTCCCCCTGCCGATCTCCCTCCTCCTGCAGCGACCCCAGAATCTTCAGCCGCGCCAGAACCTCAGTCCACATTGTCATCCAATGACAGAATCGATCTCCGTAGTCTTCGTGAGGGCTCTGATGAGACGGTACAGAATCACGACCAGATGTATGGGCATATCGATCGCATCGCTTCGGGCCAAGTCGGTACTTTGCTCGATCGCTTCTCAAATCGTTTCGGTTCTGATCTCGACCGTGAAATCATTGTGTTGCGCAAGAAGGAGCAGCAGGCAATGCGCGAGGTTAATCCTACGGTTGAACTAATCAGTGGTGGCCAATCAGAAGCAGTAGATGTTGATGATCAGATGGATGATGCAGAAGACCTCAAGGCTGCGATTGAGGACGCAATCCGCCCACTTAAGAAGCGCTTTGATAAGGCTAAGAAGGAACGGGATACATCCCTAATTCGTAAGATTCAACCACGTCTGAAGGCACTTGTTGAGGACCGTAAGATGGTCATTGAGGTCATTGATGGCGAGCGAGATTTCGTTGATATCACTCCTCTCATGGATGAATATCTCGGTGAAATACCTCCTGAGGATGAAGATGAAGAAGAGCATGTCATGGAGGAGGCTCCAGAAGATTCTGCTTCCAGAGACGAGGATGATAGTGGTGATGAGGACTTCCGTGCCTTCACTGATTTGGCCAATGAACTCCTAGGTCTAATGCCAGAGGACTTCCAGAAGGAGTTTATTTCCGGACCAGATATCGAATTCTTCTCTTCAGTGTTCAATGATCCTGCAGCCGCTAGTAAGGACGATCGTAGTGCCTTTGTAGAGATGATAAATCGCGAACTTGGATCAGCTCCTGACGCGGTTACGGACCGTCTTCTCCAAGACATTGAATTGGCGAAGCGGATTAAGATAAGATACGGGTGAATGATATGGGACTCTTAGACCGATTGGATGATGATGCGAGCGATGCCGATGAGGCTGCTTCGATTGAGACTGCCCCTGCTAAGGATGTCAAGAAGTCCGAGGCCAAGAAGACGAGCCGTCGAGGCCGACGTGCTAAGGCGAAGGAAGAGATTCCTGTAGATGATATTGAAGAAGATGAGGAGGCGCCACGCCGTCGAGGGCGAGGTCGTCGAGAGCGTAAACCTCGAGAGAAGAAGGAACGAGTCGTTCGAAAGATTGGCGAAGATCGAGAAGTTGCTGGAATGGCTGCGTTCTCCTTTCGCCGGATTGTTGACTTCATTGTCAACTACGGCTGGGCCATTCCAATCTTAGGACTCAGTCTCCTTGGAACTAATTCCGATTTTACATGGTTCATCATCGGTGGTTTGGCTCTAATGTTGTTGAACAATATTTTCCTGCCTTATCAGTTCGGTAGGACGTTGGGGAATTTCACAACACGTACGATGTTTGTCCGGCACACTGGGAAGCCTCCAATGTTCATGTTCTTCTTGATGAAGACATTCTACTTCCCGTTCTTGCTTCTCGGTTTGTTCGGGGTTCAGCTTGCTTTAGAATATAGCAAGGATTCGAACATTATTGTCTTGGTAATCTGCATAATCTCGCTGCTTATCTTCCTTGCAGATACGATCATTTCTCGGGTTCGTAAGGAGGACCGAATGGGTCTCTGGGAAACCGCGTTCCTTGGTGTCTGGTTAACTAAGCATATCAGCACCGGTGAATCCAGTGGCTGGCTCAAACGCCTGGAGTCGTCGGGTGACTTCTTCGAGCAGCGAGGATGGGGTGTCGATGGTGAAGGCGATGACGAAACGGATGAATCCTGAAGGATCCACATCTCATGAGTAATCCCCCTAGTGACCCACAAGTCACACGTCCAGTACTGGCACGCGTCCTGATTCTGTTGTCTATCATGGGCATAGTGGGGGGAATCCTCCAACTTGAGTTTTTTTTGGGGGTTCTCTCTTCATTTATTCTAGTCGTTGGTCTCGTTTCGCACAAGATATTCACAGGTTTCGTTCGCCCAATTCGGAAAGAACGTGGTCCGACTAGTGATTTCACTCAGCATCGATGGACTGGTGCGAACGGTTGTACAATTGCTCGTTTCGAACGGTGGCTCGACAAGCCCGCACCACTCATCATCGCAATCCATGGTTGGCAGTCGGATTCAAGTTCCACAGAGAAGCGAATCAGTCCGTTCCTTGAACGAGGGCATCATGCAGTTTTGATTGATCTTCCTGGACATGGTAGTTCTGATGGCTTGGCCATATGGACTGCTGTAGAAAGTGGTAGATATGTCTTGGAGATGATTCAAGATCTTGTCAAAGTATGGGATTGGACACAGATTACTTCGGTTGTTCTCTTGGGACATAGTATGGGTGGATTTGTTTCATTGAGATTTGCTGATCGTTTTAGCGAGATACTTCCTCAACCAATCGAACGAGTATACTTGGAATCACCAATGACATCTTTCCCGATGGTATTCAATCAACGAACTACTGGTCTAGGTCTTATTGGCCGCCATGTCTCTAGATTAGATCTTCAATGGGCATATCTTCGTCGTGGTCCTGACCCGGAGCTTAACTGGTCACATTTTAGCGTACCAAAATGGGGCATCCCATCAATGGAAGTACGAGTTCTCCAAGCCAAGGAGGATATTGCATTGGGATTACAACACCTTGAGTTACTTCGACCTCATGCTAATGGTGATTGGGAAATTGTCATTGACAAGGATTTGAAACATTTCGGACCTTCAAGAGGCGATGCATATTCGATCTATCTTAGATGGATTGATGATTGAGTTGTGGATTGAACATGATTCGTGAGCATCGTCGATTGGGGATTCTGAATCATTCAGATTCCTCTTGACGACGTTCGATAGCGAACTTACGTAGGTCTTCTCCAGTAACACCTTCTTCGATACCTTCGATGTCCTTTTCATCCACAATCTCAACACCTAGAATTGTCTCAATCACATCCTCCATCGTGACTAATCCAAGTGTCGCTCCAAATTCGTCTTGCACAAGAGCCAACTGTTCCTTGCGAGAGAGGAAGATATCGAGTAGATCATCGAGGTTTGTCTCCTCACGTACGCGGACGATATCTCGCATCAATGATGACATCGTGATTTGATGCTCATCTGCGGCGGCTTTACGATATATCTCGGACCGGAGTACGAGTCCAACTGGTTGATCGATTTCTCCATCGAATACAGGGAGGCGACCATGGACCATGACCGGATTTTTGTCCATAGCGGCCTGAACGGTATCATCTACAAGCACGAAGGACATTACAGTCCGAGGCGTCATCACAGAGGTGACGTTTTGGTCACGAAGGCTCAGCAAGTTTCTGATTGCCTTCTCTTCGTCTGTCTCGATGACACGTTCATCCTCTGCAACCTCAACCATGGCGGCCAGTTCATCTCGAGTTACTGCACTTTCTGACTTCGCAGGGAATAGGTTTCTCATCCACTCCATCGGGATGACGATAGGGAGTAGAATCAGGATTAGGCCGCGCAGAGTGTAGGCTGAAAAGACACTGAGATTCTTCCAATACAATGCCCCTAGTGTCTTCGGGATTATTTCGGATAGGACTAGGATGCCTAGAGTCAGCACAGCGGATGCTACCGCCATTACCATTGCTTCAGATTCAGTACCCTCGACCATTGCTGCCACTTCAGCACCAACGCCGAGAGCTCCAACTGTATGTGCGATGGTGTTGAGAGTAAGTATCGCAGTTAGAGGCCGTTCTGGTTCGTCTTTGAATCGTGACCAAAGATGTGCGACTCGGCTGCCTTTCTGTTCAAGTACCTTGACGTGTGAAATCGAAGTGCTGAGTAGCACTGCTTCAAGGACACTACAAAGGAAGGAAGCTCCGAGAGCCAGTGTAGCATACAGTATGAGCAATGTGTAATCGCCTTCGCCTGCTACGGAGGTTTGGCCAACCAAGGTATGGACATCCACTTAGGACTCACTCCGGATGTGTAACTGGACCAGATTGGTTTGAGGTCCTAGTCATGTGCATCTCTCTCAAGTGCTTCTAGGTCTAAAGGGTTCGTGAAGTGAGAGTCATAGTTGAACGCCACATTGAATTGCGGGTCAGACCAGCGCAGAGCATGACCGGGGAGCACGTGCTAGTATGCGTAGCCTGGCCATATGCCAACGGGCCGCTTCATCTTGGCCATGTTGCAGGCTGCTATCTTCCTCCAGATATTACCGCTCGATTTGAGCGTGCAAGAGGCAACAGTGTCCTGATGGTATCTGGTTCAGATGAGCACGGGACACCAATCACAGTCACAGCTGAGATGGAAGGTGTTGATCCGCAGGACATCGTGGATCGATATCACGCCATCAACAAACAAGCCCTGTTGGATCTTGGATGTGTCTGGGAACCTAACATCGATTCGCGTGGAACGGAATATGGCGGTGCGCTGTTCAACCGGACATCCGATTCATCTCACATCAAGCGGGTCCAAGAGAACTTTGCATCGCTTCTCGATGCAGGGCTCTTTGAGAAGCGGACGATGGACCAGTACTATGAGGTTCGACCAGATGGCAAAGGTCGTTTCCTCCCGGATCGCTATGTTGAGGGCACTTGTCCGAATTGCGGCGACAATGATGCTCGTGGCGATCAATGCGATGCTTGTGGAACGACTTACGAATCCTCTGATCTTGAGAATCCGCGATCAAAGATGAATCCAGATGCTGCAATCGAAATACGGCAAACACAGCATATGTTCTACCGTCTGGATTTGTTCCAGAATACCTTAGAGGAGCATGCGGAATCCCGTTGGCCGGTCTGGAAGAACAACGTGCGTGCTATGACCAAACAATGGTTGGACATGGGTCTTCGGCCTAGGGCCGTTACTCGTGACCTTGAATGGGGAGTTCCAGTCCCAATCGAGGATGAGGAGTTTGATGGAAAATGTGTTTATGTCTGGTTTGAAGCAGTTCAGGGATACCTGACATGTGCTCAGATTTGGTCAGAACGTTATGGTCAGAATCATCCAGATGGTGTCGAATCTTGGAAGCGTTGGTGGTGTGTCGATGAAGAAGGTAATACCCCTCGTCACCTCTATTTCCTTGGCAAGGACAACATTCCCTTCCATACGGTGATTTGGCCAGCTCTCATCATGGGTCTCAACATGGCAAAGAATGGAAAGGATTCTGCACAACTTCCAGGTCCCGGGGACCTCCATCTTGAGGATAATGTTCCAGCTATGGAGTATCTGATGCTCGCAGGTGGGCAGTTCAGTAAATCTCGTAAGCATGCAATCTGGCTACCCTCGTTTCTTGAGAAACACGATCCAGATACTTTGAGATATGTTCTGACAATCAACATGCCTGAAGCCCACGATACTGATTTCAATTGGAGCGATTTTGTTGAGAAGATCAATACTGAACTAATCGCTGCGTATGGGAACTTTGTCCACCGAATCATGACTCTCGCAGCTAGGCTGCCATCCGAAGGTCACTCACCATTACTCCCCTTCGATGATGTCGCAAACAATCGGGAGCATGCGGAGAAGCTCGAAGATTTCCATTCGTCGATTACGGATTCATTGGAACGCCACCGGTACAAGGAGGCCCTTCGTACAGTGATGTCCGCTGCTCAGTATGGGAATCAGATGATTCAAGCAGCAGCTCCATGGGCTCATCTATCGGAGGACGGAGATGAGGTAGAGAGACAAACCTCCCTTTCGACCCTTGCCTTTGGTTGGCGCATCGCCCGTTTCCTGTCCATTGTCACTCAACCTTTCCTTCCATTTTCTGCTCAGAGGCTATGGGTGATGCTAGGGCAGGACGGTGATGTGGCAGCATCCCATTGGGACAATGCCATCGATTGGTCAGTTCCAATGACGTGGACAGGGGAGGCAGCCAAGCCTCTATTCCAGCGTCTTGACCTTGATGAGATACTCGCTCAAGAAGGGGTAGTTGCAGAGGAACACGTGGACGAATCAGGACCATCTACCCATAGCGTCAAGGGCAGTAGCCGTCCAAAGAAGAACGGTAGTGCCATGTCTGACGAGCCCGAGGGTGTGAAGTTCATCGAGTTTGACCAGTTTATGGCAGTGGATATCCGGATTGGTAGGATCGACTCAGTCGAGGACCATCCTGATGCTGACAAGCTCTACGTTGTCCACATAGATGACGGCAGTGAAGGGGGTCGTACAGTATGTGCAGGGCTCAAGGAATTCTATCAGCCTGAGCAGATGACTGGACTTCACGTCGCCTTCGTCGCGAACCTGAAACCTCGAAAGTTACGTGGAGTCATGTCAGAGGGGATGATGCTCGCTGCTGATGATGGTGAGGGTGGTGTTTGTCTTCTCACCGTGGATTCAAAGATGGCTCCAGGTTCAGAAGTCCGTTGAGATTCTGAAGTATGCCTGACTAATTCCATTCTCTCAGGTAGCGAATATCCATTGTTCACAGTATTACTCAGGTCGATCAAAGAACGACCACTGGGTTTCCACAACCTCAGCATTGTTCGAGCATTCCTGATATGCTGCGATGGGTTCAGCATTGAGTTCAAGAAATTCCTCACCAAATCGAAAAGGTCGTAACATGCGTTCTGCTTGATTCATACGTCCCATAATTGCGGCACAGAGAGCCATCGCCTCAGCAGTAGATAGGCGGCCTGGTTTCCCCCATGATACCGGGTTAGCAGGGAGTGCTAATGGAAGAGTTCGTGGTTCTAATCTGGTGTTGTTGAGAATTGAGGCCATCGAAGTATCGAGGTGTTTCCAACTGCAATCAAGGCCAACGATGGCAGCCCCTCTGTCAATCATTGTCCGATCATCCGGGCCTAGGACGATTCCGGCAGATGGGTCTAGTAGGAATCCCCGTCGAGGTGCCCCTCGAACATCATGGTGGAGAATTGCTTCCCCTATACGATGCATCGCACGAGCAGTACACTTCTTCGGGTCATCTTGATCGAGATGGATAATGTGCATGGGCACGTCTTCGACCATTCAATTCACTCCTTTCGGAGCGCGTCCTGAAGATAGTCTCCAAGGGTCATCGATCGACCTGATTTTGATCCCAGCGTTCTAGTCTCGGAAGGTTCTCTCTCAATCATGAGTTCGATATCGAGTGCGCGCTCAAGTTTCTTGATAATCTGATCACTAACGGTCTGTCCCTTCTCTATACGTTGGATCACATTGACCCTTTCAGAAATAAGTCGTGCGAGACCACGCTGGTCGATGTTCCGATTACGTCTGGCATCGACGACACGCTTTGACCAATCGTCGGCGAGCTCTTTCTCACCGCGAACCATGATGTCCTTGCCTGCTTTACCGAGCCCACCGTATCCTCCGAAGGTTCGTACTTGATCTGACGGGCTCGCTCCTGTACTGGTGAGATCTGGTCGCAAGCCTGCAGCTTTCATGCAGCGGTCGCAGGCATTTACAGTTCGCCCGCCGGAGGTCGAACGACGAGTTGATACTCGATTAGAACCGCAGATTTCGCAACTAACCATCTTCGTCGATGGGTTCCAGTATCGCCTCTCCTTTGAACCAATCCATGAACCCAATGAGTGATGCTGACATTCCGTGGTTCAATTCAAATAGCGTCGGTGAGGACCCAAGAGGCATGGCGGAGAGCGGTGCGGAGCGTCCTGGCGACGATGACAAGGACATCATTCAACGCCCAGATCTCACCGATGTCGATACGGAGGTCCGGAATCTTCGGGAGCATGCCCAACAACTTCTGGTTGACAAGACATATCTTGAGAATGAGGTTGGACAACTCAAGAAGCGTTCCGCAAGATTAGAAGAGGAATTACGCCACCTTCGTAGTCCTCCGTTCATCATTGGTAATGTCCAGGATATTCTCGATGATGAGCGTGCGATTGTTCGCTCATCGAATGGAACAGTGTTCCTTGTTTCGCGAAATCTCCGTCTCAGCGAGGAGGAGTTGAAGCCAGGAACAAGGGTTGCGCTTAATCAGGATAGTTTGTCTATTATCGATGTATTGACGGATGCTCACGACCCATTGGTCGCAGCTGCTGAGATTATTGATGCACCTGAGGTTCTGTACTCTGATTTGGGAGGTCTTGACGATCAGATTGAACGTCTCAAAGACGCAATTGAATTACCATTGATGCAACCCGAGGCCTTCACAAGATTCGGTATATCGCCTCCAAAGGGTGTCCTTCTCTGTGGTCCACCTGGAACTGGGAAGACCATGCTTGCGAAGGCTGTTGCAAATCAGACCAAGGCAACTTTCCTAGGTATGGTTGGTAGTGAGTTGGCTCAGAAGTACATCGGTGAAGGCGGTCGGCTTGTTCGCGAATTGTTTGATCTCGCACGTCAACGTGCACCGTCAATCATCTTCATTGATGAGATTGATGCCATCGGTGCGAAGCGACTCGATGCAGCCACTAGTGGCGATCGAGAAGTCCAGAGGACCCTCATGCAACTTCTTGCTGAGATGGATGGCTTCTCTGAGGTCAATGATGTCAAGATTATCGCAGCAACGAATCGGCCGGAACTCCTCGATGAGGCACTTCTCCGACCAGGGCGATTCGATCGGATTATCGAGATTCCACTTCCAGATGAAGAGGGTCGTAAGGCAATCTTAGCCCTTCATCTTGGAAAGATGCCTTTGGACAAGAAGGTCAAGGTGTCTAATGTGATTGATCAGACCGATGGTTTCAGTGGTGCTGAAATCAAGGCGTTGTGTATTGAAGCCGGCATTCGAGCAATCAAGGATGAACGTAAGAACGTCATTCCAGATGATATATCGGAAGCGGTTGATGTCGTTCGTAAGAACCGGAATAAGCCGAAGGATACGGACTTAGTGCACTACGGTTAACGGTCTGATTCAAGGGCTTCATGGCGCACGGAGTGCCCATGAGCGAGCCACTGGTAGCATGCATCCCCAACATCTCCGAAGGTCAAGACGCATCCATCATAGATGCGATATGCGACGCTGCCTCCGGGATCGATGGGTGTGCGCTCATCGGATCTGAACCCGATCCTGACTACAATCGTACAGTCATCACACTCGCAGGGCGTCCCGACAGTGTTCGTGAAGCCGCATTCCGTCTAATCGCCGCCGCCGCCGAATTAATCGATATGAGGGTGCACACTGGAAACCATCCGCGGATGGGTGCAGTGGATGTCTGTCCATTTGTTCCAATCAAGAATGCTGATGCGACTCTTTGTGAGGAATTAGCTGCTTCCCTTGGTTCAAAGGTGGATGCAGAACTCAGTTTACCAGTTTTCTACTATGGTAGTGCTGCCAGTCATCCAGATAGGACGGCTTTGAGCGCGCTAAGACGAGGTGAATATGAATCACTCGAAGAGAGAATGACTGGCGAAGTAGAGGCTTCTATTACACGTGATCCGGACTACGGGAGCGGATGGAATGTGCGTCATGCACGTTTCGGCGCAGTTGCAATTGGCGTTCGCCCCATTTTGGTTGCCTACAACGTCAACCTTACTGAATCCGATGCGGCTGTTGCAAAGAAGGTAGGTACAATTGTTCGATCAAGTGGTCGTTTAATTCGCAATGGAGACGAACGCATGAGGGTAAGTGGTATGTTGGAAAAAGTGCAGGGTATGGGTGTCCCTTTGGAGGCTCACGGCATTTCGCAGGTATCGATGAATCTCCAAGATGTGGGAGTCACAGACATGCATCAGGCATTTGAGGCAGTGAAGTCGCTGGCCTCGGATCATGGCGTAGATGTGGATGGTTCGGAATTGGTTGGACTTGCTCCTCTCTCGAGTTTTCTTGCTGCAGGGCGATGGTATTCTCCCAACGAGGCGGAGGAGGCGGCGCTCATAGAAGCGGCGGTGCAAGGGTTGGGTTTGGATAGACTCGGTTTGTTTAATCCGAATGAACGAATCATCGAATATGCAGTGGAGGCGGCACTCCAATGACTTCGTTCAAGGATTCAACATTGTCAGAATTCGCACTCGAACTCGCGTCGGATGCTCCCACTCCTGGAGGAGGTTCCGCCTCCGGAGTTGCACTCTCTCAAGCAGGTGCTCTCGCGGTAATGGTCGCTGATCTGACTATTGGTCGTGAACGATATTCGGATGGCCATAATGCTGCGAATGAAGCAAAGAGCGTCGGACTACAAGCGATGTTGCATGGCCATGATTTAGCCGACAGAGATGCTTCTGGATACGATGCTGTAGTGGCTGCGTTCAAACTCTCGAAGGATACAGATGACGAGAAAGCGATACGGAGAGAAGCAATCGCTTCTGCTAGTATCGCCGCAGCTGGGCCCCCAATGGAGATTGCTGAACTTGCTCTCAGTCTTCTTGAGACATTACCTGAACTCGCTCGCGTGGGGAATCAGAATGCTATCACTGATGTCGGTGTTTCATCTCTACTAGCCAGTGCAGCATGTCGTGGGGGTTTGTTCAATGCACAAATCAATGTGGTTGGAGACGATTCAGAGGAGGCTCAGGAGATGAAGTCCCGTATTGAAGAGATTCGAAGTGCATGCAGCAACCATTCTCGAGCCGTTATGGGACTCGTGAATAAAGCAATTGAGGGTTGACAACCTCCATATCCAGATGCACGATGGAGTGCCATGCACGTCGACCTCAGTTCATTGGCTGAGGGGATTCCCAAGCACCTCCCACCTCTTGCAATCCTCGACGAAACGGTCGATCATGCACCTCCACGGCGTTCAATTCTTGACTCGGCTGAGGAGAAACTTGCAATCCGTAATGCATTGCGCTACTTTCCTAGCGAATGGCACCCAACTCTAGCCCCCGAGTTCCTTGAGGAATTGAGAACGTTCGGCCGTATCTACATGCATCGATTTAGGCCACTTGATGTGCCAATGCGGGCTCATCCTATCGACCTATATCCTGCACGTTCCTCTCATGCAGCAGCAATTATGCATATGATTCAGAACAACCTCGACCCAGCAGTTGCTCAGTTCCCACATGAATTAATCACATACGGTGGCAATGGTGCTGTGTTTCAGAACTGGGCACAGTATCGTATTACTATGAAGCATCTCTGTGAGATGACTGACCATCAAACCCTAGTGATGTACTCTGGACATCCCTTAGGCCTCTTCCCTAGCAGTGAGGCGGCTCCTCTAGTTGTGGTGACAAATGGGATGGTTATCCCTAATCATAGTTCTAAGGAAGATTATGATCGTATGAATGCTCTTGGAGTGAGCCAGTATGGTCAGATGACCGCCGGTTCTTACATGTATATAGGGCCGCAAGGAATTGTCCACGGTACGACAATTACCCTCCTGAATGCGGCTCGGCTATATCTCGATCTTCCTGTTGGCGAGAATCTCTCTGGCATCCGTTTCGTAACCAGTGGACTAGGTGGGATGTCTGGGGCTCAGGCAAAGGCGGCAGTGATTGCCGGGGCATCCTGCATTGTTGCTGAATCAAATCCTGTTGCCGCAGAGAAAAGACATCAGCAAGGTTGGGTTGATCTTTTGTTCCACGATGTGGATTTGGCTATCGATGCAATGGTCGAATCAAGTGATTCTGGTGAACCGATATCTATCGGATATGTGGGCAATATTGTCACATTGTGGGAACGTCTCGTTGAACGTGAGGTTGATGTCCATCTCGGTTCAGATCAAACCTCTCTTCACAATCCCTTCCAGGGTGGCTATTTCCCTGCAGGCCTAGATTTTGATGATGCTACGACGATGATGTCTTCCAATCCAGAGGGTTTTGCAGAACTTGTGCGTATTTCGTTGGTGAGGCATGTGGATGCAGTCAATACAATGGTAGAACGAGGTATGCATTTCTGGGATTACGGCAACGCTTTCCTACTCGAAGCAGAGAGGGCAGGGGCCTCCATAACAGATGAGCAGGGGGGGCCGATTTACCCCTCTTATGTGGAGGATATCATGGGTCCGTTATGCTTTGATCTAGGATTCGGTCCGTTTCGGTGGGTAGTCACTTCCGCGAATCCAGCCGATCTTCAGGAATCAGATCGCATTGCGGCTAATGTTTTGCGTTCGATGATGGATTCCGCAGCCCCATCTATCAAACAGCAGATTGCCGATAATCTTCGCTGGATTGAACATGCACAGGAAAACGCTCTCGTTGTTGGCTCCCAAGCGCGTATCCTCTATGCTGACGATGTAGGGCGGCGTTCTATCGCTCTCGCGTTTAATCAAGCGATTGCTGATGGTCGGATATCATCTCCTATTGTTCTAGGTAGAGACCATCACGACGTTAGCGGCACTGATTCTCCATATCGTGAAACTGCTAACATCAGGGACGGATCTCGTTTTACAGCTGATATGGCTGTACAGAATTTCGTTGGAGATGCATTTCGTGGTGCCACCTGGGTCAGCCTTCATAACGGGGGCGGAGTCGGCTGGGGTGAAGTGATGAATGGCGGATTTGGTATGGTAATAGATGGCTCGAAATCGAGTCGTGAACGCATCGAATCAATGCTCCATTGGGATGTCAACAATGGTATTGCACGTCGGGCATGGGCAAGGAACCGACCTGCTGAGGAGGCAATCGAACGAGCCATGGCCAACGAACCTCGTCTCAAGGTCAATCTTCCGAACCATGTGAGCGATGAACTCATGGATGACCTGTTAGGTGGCGAATCATGATTAGTCTCGATGGCTCCAGTCTCTCTCCGTCGGATGTGGCGGCCATCGTGAGGGGTGATTATGACGTGCACCTCGATGATACTTGCCGCGAAGCAGTCGAAAGTTCTCGGCGAGCAGTGGAAGAGATTGTTGCATCCGGGCGGCCTGCATATGGAATCAATACTGGTTTTGGAGACCTGGTTCGTGTCGCCATCCCTGACTCTGATCTGAAGGACTTACAGAGTAATTTAGTTCGCAGTCATGCGTGCGGAATCGGAGAGGAAATGCCACCTAGCGAGGTTCTCGGAATGATGGCAATCCGTGCGAATTCTCTCGTTACTGGACATAGCGGAATTCGATGGTCTACGATACAGAGCCTTGTATCCATGATTCGTGCAGGCATTTCCCCTGTTGTCCCTCGTATCGGGTCGCTTGGGGCATCTGGTGATCTTGCTCCTCTTTCTCACATGGCATTGGGCCTGATGGGTGAAGGCATGGTAAATGTTCGAAACAATGGAATCTGGCAGAAGGAAACAGCCGAAAATGCTCTTCGCACAGCAGGTATCGAACCGGTCGTTCTTGAAGCAAAAGAAGGTCTTTCGCTCATCAATGGGACCTCACAAATGTGCTTGTGGATTTCTCTCGCAGAACAACGTATGAGTGGTTTGATAGCTGCTGCTGAGGTTGCCCTTGCACTCTCAATCGAGGGTGCCCACGCTTCAATGACTCCATTCCATGAGCGATTACACCAGGCCCGTCCACATCCGGGGCAACTGAAGGTCGCCTCTCAGATGCGTTACCTATTATCTGACAGTCCTAACATGGCATCTCACGAAGGTTGTGAAAAGGTTCAGGACGCCTATTCCTTCCGATGCTCTCCCCAGGTGCTAGGGGCAATCCAAGAGTCACTCGATCGTGTTCGTTCTACTATCTCGATTGAATTGAACAGCACCACTGATAATCCACTTATATTCACAGATTCAGGTGATACAGAGGTAATCTCGGGAGGGAATTTCCATGGAGAGGTACTCGGAATGGCCGCTGACGCCCTTCATCTAGCAGTCCACGAGACATCATCAATTTCCGAGCGTCGTATCGCTAAGTTGCTGGATCCTGCCACCACAGGATTGACCGCGTTTCTCGCTGCGGATCCTGGATTGAATAGCGGTCTGATGATTTTACAGTATGCTGCGGCAGCATCGGTGGCGGAGATTCGTGCACGAATCGGTCCAGCGACGGCCACTAACATCGTCGTATCAGCACAGCAGGAAGATCACGTGAGTATGGGTGCGACCGCATCTTGGATGCTTCTGCAATCAATCGATAACTGTGCGGCAGTGCTCGCAGCCGAGATGATTACTGCATCTGAGGCGATGAGTCACAGAAGTGAAGATGTAGGCCCCAATCTAATATCGCATCTTCAGATGATTCGTGATGTTGTTCCTCTGAATCCAGGCGATTCAAGACGTGACGAAGGTATCGCAGCCCTTGTACCAATCATCCTTGAAGGACGTTTCATTTGATAGCGCTGAGGTTCTCTTTCTCGATGCGGTCGAGAATCGAAACAATATCCTCTAGGCTAGTCAACTGCATACATCGGAAACGCATCTTCATGCGAACTGGGCTTGAAATGTATTCTGCCTCTTCAATTCGTGCAAGACATTCGGTTGCTGTACGGATGTCTTGTTCAATTCGTTGGTATACTTCTCTAGCAAGGTCGAGATCAATAGAAATCGCATCGATTAGTGAAGCCACATCAAAACCGAATGAAGCCCATGCTTCAGCTCGTCGTAATAGGGATGGATAGTCCATTGATTCGATAGGTAGGCGTGCAAGCATTGGCGGCACATCCTTCACAGGGCCATCGGAATGGATTCCAATCTCGGGTTCCTGTATCGTATCTTCAATTCGTTCTGATTCGATTATATCTGCATCGCCAATTGTTAGAGATGGCGCTTCCCTACGCAATCTCGCCCATTCTGAATCGCTCATTGTGCCAGGGGCGCCGACGATGATAACGGTCCATTCGCTCGTTCGACAGATGTCTACCACTCCACGAACAAACTTCAGGACAGATTCGAATCCATTCGTTCTCACAAGGAGTTCAACACCTTCCTGCCAAAGGATGCCTCTACCTTCTTGGATGGTTCGTTCGATAATTGAGAAGAGGTTCTCTAAAGTTGGACGAATAGCTTGGTCTACATCGCGATCCGTAATCCACTGTATGGAATGAGGCGTGGTTCTTGCAGTATCTGGAATTTGTTTTGGATTCGTACGCGTGAATGCACGTATAGGCGTCAGCTTTCCATGTGTTCTGTGAAGTGTTATCAAAGAGGTCACAGGGTCAATGGAGGGTGCGAGTCGGACCGTTCCAGGTTCCAGAACTCCGTCACTCATGGTTTCAGTTTCCTGTTCACTGGGTTCATCAATGGAATGGTTCCTAGCCGCTAAATCGAACCGATTCAAGCGTGAACCGTTATAGCGAGAATAGGACTCCTAAGCATGCGGCCGTAAGGTCGAGGGGAAGATAAGTTGGCTGATGATGAGAAAGATATGGCCACCTGTGGCGCTTGCCAGACCGAAGTTCCCGCGGATTCCGAGAGTTGTCCAAACTGTGGCGTCTCTTTCTCTGGTGTCGTCGAGGACAACTTAGGCGAGTGTGGTGCATGTTCTGCCCTTGTCCCACTCGATTCGAAGACCTGCCCTCAGTGCGGTGTACTTTTCGTGCATGATGATGTGGTTGCAGTTCTTGCAGATTGGATGACTTCTACAGGCCTTGATGTTGAGACCCTGTTCGGACGTTTGGATACTGATGGGAATGGTCACATCGACACTGAGGAATTGCGCACCGGGTTGATTGCTCTCAAAATCGCAGCGTTACCACCAGTCGAAGTTGACCGCCTTGTTGCAGAAATAGATCAAGATAACAATGGTGAAATTGAGCTTGGTGAACTACAATTCATCCTTTCCAGTGGTTCCATGCAGTATGCGGAATCCGTTCTAAATCGCGTAATGAAGAAGCACGATATATCTGATGCAGATGCTTTCATCCAGTTCGCGCGTGCCTTTGATGAAAATGAGAATCGATATCTCGATCAGAAGGAACTCAAAAAGGC
>DAYJ01000090.1 GCA_002506875.1 Euryarchaeota archaeon UBA40
GATGCAAACAGAATCAATAATGCAGATGTGTTCAATATTTTCGTTGGTCGACTTCCTGTTGCAGATTTGACTCAGATGAATAGTTTCTACACATTTACAACTGTTGTACTTGATGCATCCTCTTCCGATGACCCAGATGGTTTTACTGACATATATTGTTATTTTATGATTGAAGATCCTCTTGCAGTCGACGATAATGATGGTAATCCTACGGATGGTTTCATTGAGCAAGTGATCTATACTGATACAACAGAGGATTGTGTTGTTGAATGGTCATGGGATGATGATGGCGAATACGAAATTGGATTGAGCATTGTTGATGATGAGGGCGATACAACAGTGACTAACATGACAGTAGAGGTTCTCAATCGTGCACCTGAATTGGTTCTTTCATCGAATACTGATACGGTAGAAGTAATGGGTAGGGTCACTTTTGATGCGTTCCAGCATGGCGATATTGATACAATGAATCCACAAGCTCCTGTGGATTTCCTATGGGCGGATGACTGTGAAGAAGGAAAAGTCACTCAGGTGTGCACTGTGACTCCTATGGTTGAAGGAATATACACAATTCAAGCAACTGCAACAGATGATGATGGAGCCCTCACTATGGCCGAGCATTCGGTGGAAGTAACCAATATCGCACCTTGGAATTCGACTATTATGGCCAAGGATGCTAATGGTACCGAAATTTCGATGGATTCACAGATGGTTTGGCATGTAAACGAAGATGACCCGATCACCTTCACTGGAATGGCTGAAGATTCAATCAATGATTTGGATACTCTGTCGTATGAGTGGTGGCCAGATGTCGAGGAAAATGCTACTTGGTCCGTCTTGCAAGAGAATGATGGATCCTCCTCCGACTTTACCCATGCTTACGAAACCCATGGCATGCATGTCGTTGCAATGGAAGCCATCGATGATGATGGCCTCCGAACTCGGAGAGCAAATGGATGGTTGATGGTTCAGAATGTGCCACCTGAGATTCAGCCGTTTGGGTCCTTGTTACCAGTCGCTGAGGATCAAGTACTGAGTATTACAGGCGAATATCAGGATACTGCCTCTGATATTGAGACATTACATGCATGTTGGGATGTCGATCCTTCCATGAATTCTGATTCAGAGGGTTCTGCAGAAGATGATTGTGATGTTGAGGGTGCGGACCTTGCGTGGTCTTGGCCAGATTCGGCTACAGCCCCATCCATGGTCGTCTTTCATGTAACCGATGATGATGGTGAACGCGTGTTTGAGATGGTTAACATCACTGTTCGTAATGTCAAGCCTCGTGCAATGGCTAATGTCACTACACCTGGCCCCTACGCCGTGGGAGACCCAATCGAGTTTAGTGCAGATGGAACTACCGATTCATCCCTAGACCTTTTCAGGCTCAAGTATCGTTGGGACTTCAACACTGCATTCGATTTTGATGATGATGGTTACTCTGCTAACGATATCCAAGATGAGGGGTTCAATGTCACTCACGTATTCGATGAGCCTGGAACATACATTGTTCGATTGACTGCCTTTGATGGGGAAGAAGAGGATGTGGTTGATATTCAGATTACGGTTGAGGATACTAGGCTCCTAGGGGTGCTTGATATTGGATTCAATTCAGGATCTGGAACGGTCGTTCTTGCACTGGGTGCAGTTCTCTTCCTTCTACTAATCCTCATCGGAATCGGTTTCATGCGCCGGGGGTCACGTGGAAATGATATTGCATTCAATTATGGTCAGGTGGATAGTTACGGAATAGGGGCAGCTCCGTCCCCTCAGGCTCCTCCTCCGGTACATGCCTTTGCAGAGCCAGGGGTGCCAAGCGGACCCCCCATCCCCGCGCAAGGTCTTCCTCAAGGTTGGACAATGGAGCAATGGGAGCATTTTGGTCAAGAATGGCTTGATCGTCAGGCAGTGGTTCAGAGTGCACCAATACAGGCGCCCAATCCCTATGCTCCGGCTCCTTCCGTGAGTTCTCCAGTTGTCTCGGAGGTATCTCCCACTATCGACCCGTTCGCTCCTTCTGCAGCTGAAGTTCAGATGCCGGCTCCAGAGCCAGCTCCATCTGTTCCATCTCCGTCTCAAGGAACTGATATTCTAGATTTCGATTTGTGATTATATGGTGAACATATTCCGACTTCTTGGCCTTCCTCAACCACCTTCTGGTCGAATGGAAGCGGAAGAGCAGGCTGTTCGAACCCCTCCTCCGGTCGGACCTACGACCGTCCCTGATTCGAATTCTCCAGGGTTTGAAGACCTAGGCGAGGTAGAATGGGCACGACGCGAGGATGCTGTTGATATCTCTCGCTTTCTCAGATATATCGTTCCTGATGATCGCCATTCAGTCCCTCATCGAAAGATTTCCGAGCATCTCCTGCAAGGGGATGTAGTCATTGTTGATTTGCGCATGCTTGCTCATATGGAGGCGCAGAAGGGTGCTTGTAGACGTCGCCTGCTTGAGATTGCTCAAGATCAAGGTCTCAATGCCTTTGTCCTTGATGCAGATGAAGACCTAATTCTCATTCCAGGAAATGGAGTTGCTGTCGATGTGGATCGTCATGTTCTCGGGCTAGAATCCGAGCCAATTTAATCGGATTTCTCCATCTTATGACGCCAAGAATCTGAGGCGCGAATATCACTAACTTCGTTATCTGTAAGCATTGTTAGAATACTCTCTTTTTCGATAATTTCTCGATCGAGGGTTGGACTTAGAATCCCGTCTACCCTGAGAACAACCCATTCTGCGATTGCATCTTCGGGGAGGGGGTGGCGAGCAACGAGGGTTGTTTGAAGGGCAACCAAGGAGGCCGCTGGAGCGTCTGGCCACCCTTCGTTGGTAATCGCAGCATGCTCCATCCATTCTGATTCGTTACTGGGAAGAGGCTGAGCACTCGATTCGATCCATCGGACAATGTCCATCTGAGGGGGTAGAACCGAAAGTGTCGCTCGTTCTGTCTCGATGAGATTCAGTAGGGTATCCCTACTACGCCCCTTTCTGTCCTTGGATAGACTCATGCCGATGAGAGGCGGCGAGTTTGAAACGACGGATATTGATGACATTGGAGCGATGTTCCTAATGCCATCCTTCGAAATTGTAGACACGAGGTGGAGTGGCCGAGGTGTGACCACTGCTCCAAGCCAAGCAGATCGTTCGCGATGGTCGAATGAAGTAGGATCTAATCGATGTACATCTCCTGAGAGGTCCAAGTTTGATGTGTTCTCTGGCGCTCCGAACCAATCGTTTAGGTCACCTCGCTGAACTTCGGATGCAGCATACGCTGTGAATTCACGATATGTCTCCCATTGGGCGATAATTTCTTCATTTTCTCCTCGATCTTTCTTCCGCTGGATCGATTCATCTGCATAGGTGACGCAACGTTTGAGGAAGCGGAGGACGTGCTCCTTAGCGTCCGCGTCCATCGTATTTCCTCACTCCAAATCGAGTTCTTTCAGGACGCGAGAAACGTGGCCCTTTGCGCGCACATTTTGGCCAATCCATTGTAATATCCCATCTTGGGAGATGACAAATGTGGAGCGAATTGCACCCATGTATGTCTTGCCGTAATTCGTTTTTTCACCCCAGGCGCCGTAGAGTTCGTGCAATGAGGCATCATCGTCCACAATCAAATCAAAATTCAGTCCTTGGGCATTGATGAACCTTTGATGGCTCGCTTCTGAGTCACGTGATACTCCGATAACCCTCCAACCTGCTCCATCGAACGTATCTTTTGCGTCTCGGAAGTCACAGGCCTGTGTAGTGCATCCGGGGGTGCTGTCCTTTGGATAGAAGTAGAGGATTATTCCTGACTCTTCAAGGGCTTTCTGAAGGTGAAAAGGGCTTCCATCCTGTAGTATTGCGGTGAAGTCTGGTGCAGCATCTCCTTCAGAGAACATGGTCTGAGGGTGGGTGTCGATGGCATGAATGCTTGGTTTCCATCATTAATCATCAGATTCAGAGAATTGAAGGATCTCATCTACATTCTCTACTAGGTGAGTCACAGATTTTCTACCGTTGCGTTGCCGGACTACTAGCCCAAGCTCACACATCCTAGTGACTGCTGCTACTCTTCGTATCTGAAGCGTAGAATTCGACCAACCATATTCCGTTGATTCTCCAAATCGTCTCATCATACGGGAATCCAAACGATCATTCCCTACTGCACCATTGCGCATTCCATCGATAATCGTCCTCATGATTTTCCATTCCAATGGGAGACGATGGCAGATTGAGGTGAGTATGAGCCCTCTCTCAAGATTACTGAATGCCCCCCGATGCCCCTCTTCCTGATCGATGACTGGGTTTGGAAGTCGTGCTAAATCAAGGCCATGCGATGTTAGTCTGTGTCCGGATGTATCCTTTGTGGTCCAGCCCACAATCTCCATTGCAGACCTTTTCGACGACCCTTGTCCACTGCCTATAATCCACGATACTGTCCGATTCCTTGCAGTATCATCGAGATGGCTGAATCCAGTAGATAGTCGCTCACCACGCCCCCTTCCATCGCGATCATCTTCATTTGAAAGACGTGTTCCATTGAGTTCAAGCATACTTGATACCTTTTCTCGTAACTCCCCATCTGGGACTGAATCTTTGGTTACCCCGGTCATAGTCCAGATTAATCTCAAAGTGTGCTTCAATGGGAGCAATCGTAGGAGCCCTGGAGGTAGGAGTTCATCATCTAGTCGCCCAATGTTTGGTCCAGTGGGTGCATCGGTTCGAATTGATGTTAGTTGGAGAGTTTCTCGGTCGCCGAATTTCGATTCTAGCAAAGCATCTGCAGCTCTCGCCCGGCGATTCCAGGCTCTATCTGCCAAACCTCTCAGCCCAGGAGTAACTGTATCTTCGGATGCAGATGTTGTAGGGTGTGGATTTTCGTTACTTAGGGTGCTGGTTCTGGAATCCAATCGATTAGCGCATTGAATGAGCCAATCTTCCACGCTTGTACCTGATGCAATTGCTTCTTGCATCCATCGAATTGCGACGGATTCGCTCACTTCGAGTTTGAATTCCACCACTTTACGCGCTGTAGTAATTCATTATTAACTCATTCTACTATATTGATTAATATTAATTATATTGAATTAATCATGTCAATAACGAATTACTGAAATATGTATTTCAAATTTCAAATTCCTTTTTTTTGAAATTGAATCAATAATGGATAGAAAACGATTTATTGAATCGTTTTTGATTCGAAATCATTCGACATCGAAGAAGCATACTTCTTGTGGTGGGTCCTTGTTACTGATCTGGCCCTTGAATTCGCGTGGTTCGCCATCGACGGTAACAAGAATACTGAATTCAGTAACGTCGGTAGAGTCGTGCTTCTCGAAGTGTTCAACGAATACGCGGTAACGCCCCTTCGGAGCATCCTTCTCCCAGAATACATTCTCAACTGGCTCATCTGACTTGCCACTTTCATTCATGTCGATGTCGAGGCGGCCACCGCAGTTCGAAATCTTGTTGTCGAAGGAAATACGTTCCCCAGATGGGCAGACGACTGAGAGGTCGAGATCGTTTTTGTTGAACCAAATCAAGCTTATCTGGACTTCACCTGTTTTCGCACCCTCGCGTCCTAGCCGTTCTGCGAAGAGATCTTCCTGGACTTCTTCAACTTCCTCTCCAATCACCTCTTCTTCATCACCCAAATCGGGGGCTGATGGGAGGTCCAATGGCTCAGGTTCCGGTTCCTCAACAGGCTCCGGT
>DAYJ01000019.1:0-1634 GCA_002506875.1 Euryarchaeota archaeon UBA40
CACATTGTTACTTGCAGCAGCACCATCGTTGGGGGCTGCTGACTATCAGATTGAAGATCACGACGAGGGGGAAAGCCTCTACTTTAATGGCACAGCAAAGGGTATTCAATTCGAGAACTGGAGGGAAAGAAATGAGTCGAGAGTTCATGAAGTCGAACTCATCCTCGAGTTGACATCAAACTATGATTTACTTCGAAACTCGTGTGAAGAAGGAAATGACGACGATGCATGCAGCAATATCCCTGAGGATTGCCATGTCTCTGAGAACACAGGAAGATGCCATGATTGGAGGGTAGGCCACGGTCTTGTAGATACGGACAAGGCACTCGCCCTCGCAAGGACGCTTCAGGTGATGAGAGACCCTGATGAGGATGGCTTCGTCGATCACCCGAGTGCCACGGTATGGGATGCATTAGATCATTATGAGGATGTAATGGACATCCGAAACATACCTCTGAAGACAGATCAGCTCAGACACGCGTGGAAAGGCGAGTGGAGTCACTTTAACAACGGTCCCACCAGTACATTCGGCACATTCTCTACTGACGATCGACACTATGTGTGGGTCCCAAATGGAACCTTTGAGATGCAGATATCATTCAGCTCCTTGGGTTGGGACATCAATACAGCCCAAGCAGCACAGATCAGGCCCAATGTAGATCTTGGATCGGATGGAAATGACGATGCACAGGGCCAAGGAACAGCAGTCGGAGACACAATCTACATTCAACTCGACGTCGATACCGAACATTGGGGTAAATGGGCTGAGTTCGATGTCACCGGGACTGCAGTCTCTCTACCATTCAATTCGATATTATCCGGTTCTGAATTCTTGGAACCCAGAGTCCCATACACCGTCGATGTACTGCTCACTATCGATGTGAGCTCTGAAGTGATCGTAGAAGTCCCCATCAGAACTGACGGCTATTCAGATCTCGATCCTGCTCAACCATCTGATCTGTATGATCCATCGTCAGCATTCGATTTGATCATGACCCGTCCTGTTTACGATGAGAGCGTCATACCGGCTTTCAAGGAAGAGACAACATTCCTTTCTAAGTCAGGAATATCCTTCCTATTCGTAATGGTGATTTCTACAATTCTTATTTCAGCGATCGCTGTTGGCATATTCTTGTGGACACGTAGAGAAGAAGGCGAGTTCGAAGCTGAAATTGTCAACGACGACGACTCCACACAGTCATGATGTCTCCACCACAGTCCTCTTGTGAAATCCGTTCCATGCCAGCTTCAAGGAGATACGACTCTCCGAAAGCATTCGACTCACCGCTTGACAGGTTGATTTGACTACGAATTAGAACAGCATCATCAACAACGCCTGCCATCAAGAATCTCTTCCAAGTCAAGGGCCCGCCTTCGACAATTAGTGATTGAATTCGAAGATCGCCTAGTAAATCAAGAATCTTCTCAACTTCGATTTCACGATCTTCCGAAGGTAACACATATCTTGTAACGTGTGGCATATCCTCGGATAATACTGGTTTTGAATGGATAAGTATGGTAGGCGCTAAACCATCACAAAGCACCTTGCTATTTTCCGGGATTCTCGCATTCGGATCTATAACAACCCTGATTGGCTGAATTCTAGCATCAACCCCCCTTGCTGTCAATTCTGG
>DAYJ01000019.1:2033-3066 GCA_002506875.1 Euryarchaeota archaeon UBA40
GAGGAATCAGAAGTAAATCGTTCTGAAGGTGAGGAATCATCCACATCGACTCTGCCATCGAAGTCTACTGCCGCTTTCAGTAGGACAAGCGGTCTTCTTTCCATACACCAGTGCATGAAGGGACGCATCTGGAGGACACAGTCTTCTTCCATAAGTCCTGATTCAACATGTATGCCCTGTTCCTCGAGGGCTTTCATTCCACCCCCCCTCACCGTTGGATTCGGATCCAGGGCCCCTATCACCACTTTCTCGACCCCAGCCCAAAGGAGTGCTTCAGTACAGGGCGGAGTCCTTCCATGGTGATTACAAGGTTCTAGTGTAACATATGCAGTACACCCGCTTGTCGAAACCCCTCTTTCCTCTGCATCAGCAATGGCAGCTTGCTCTGCATGAAGACCACCAAGATGGCCATGCCAGCCTTCTGCTATGATTTCGCCATCTCTGACAAGAACGCACCCGACTAATGGGTTGGGGTGTACGCTGCCCTTGCCGCGATAAGCGATTTCTATCGCTCTCCGCATGCAATCAGCTGCATCCATACCCCCTCGTCTCCATGTCTTCCACATCATATCTCGCATCGCGCCCTTGAAGTCTTCACCCCCACGTCGTCAACATGATGCGAGTCGCATGCATAGTGAATCCAAATGCCAGAGACGGAAAGCTCGGGAAGAATTTCCATAAGATCGAGAAGGCACTTGAGACATCGGGAATAGAGTACGACACGTACATGACGCAAGGTACCGGCCATGCCATTGAAATCGCTAGCAGCTTGAGAGATAGTGACTATGATTTGGTGGTTGCCGTTGGCGGCGATGGGACTGTTCATGAGGTCGCAAATGGAATAAGAGACTCATCGAAACGTCTTGGGATTATCCCAATGGGCAACGGGGACGACTTTGCGAGAGCAATAGGAATCCCTCTGAACGATATCCAAGGAGCCATATCCATTCTCAAGGATGGGAATGACTACTCTGTTGGGGCTATTAGGGTCGAGGGCCTCAAAGCCCCAGAATACCCGGGGATAACTCCTCCA
>DAYJ01000039.1 GCA_002506875.1 Euryarchaeota archaeon UBA40
GGGAATCGCAGCACTTCAGTACTCTGCGAACCTCCAGAAAGAGCGTGATCGAAGTAAGATGGAAGGAAACAATGAGGATAAAGCCGAATTAGGTAATCCTAGTAAGCAAAGGGGCCCTGATTCAGACGATTAGTCAGCAACCTGCCAACCAGGTTTCACTTCCATCTTGCGATTGGAATGAATGCTCACTCGACGCTGTCACGGTATCCTCGCCCCAGAATGAATCCTGCGTGATAGTCACGGTGAAGGTATAGCAGCCCTTCTCGTCACCCTGCCACATGTCACGGGACACGATGGAGAGGGTTTCCTGCTCAGCATCCCCTTCGAGTTGAAGGATAGCGTACCCCTCATCTCCCATAATCGCAGTACCATCCCCATAGAGTCCACCTTCTGAATCCCATGAGGCTGATGTCATGCTGACCTCCACAGTTGGATAGGTCACGACAGTTCCACTTGGACCAGTCATAGATGCGGTGAAATTGAAGTTCGCCCATGGAAGTGCGAGCGGTGAATTTTGCGACTCGAGGCCTGCCCAGACGCTTAATGATACACCACTTACACAACGTACGGAGCCATCATCACAACTTTGACCGGTTCCTTCTCCAATGAATACAGGAGTGACGTCAGTCTGCCCCTCTGTCACAGTTCGCGTCATGAAGTTCGAATCGAGTGTATTACTCCAGGTCTGCCCCCCTACGCCGATATCAATCGTGTATTCTCCTCCAGAAGATCCCAGAGCATTGCCTGAATATACTGAATCAACAGGGATTGTGAATAAGCCATAGTCACCAAGACCATCGCTCTTATCGATAGAGAATGCATGAGTAGAATCGTATACTGTCGCACCGTTACGAACGATACTGACGACTGCATCATGACTTCCACTCCCACCGTTTTGACGAATCTTAACCTCAAACTCCGAGCCATCCTCACTAGCCTCGATACCACCGAAAGACATTGATCCTGTGAGAACGGTTCCAAGAAGGGTTGGTGTGACGGCGAGCATGAGCGCAACGAGAATGACGATTGTAGCCGACATAATTGCTGTAGGGCCTTGTTCTAGAGGATTCTGCAGACCTAACCAGAACCAACTTACACCGGCTCCACCGAGTAAAATCAGTGGCATTAGAGCGTTCAACGATATGGGGATATATTCGTCGAACCACATTACAAGGAAAAACGGGACGATAATCATCGCTAAGATTGCAGTAAATGTCCGGCCCAAAAGACCCTCGATTGAATCTCCTACATCTTCCGATATTGGGGTCGCAGAAACAGTAGTTTCCTCTTCCTCCAACTCTGGTTCTTCATCCGCTTCAACCTCTACTCTGTCTAACAATCCACCTGACATTAGAGATTAGTCGCGGCTCGGAGGTTATCAAACCGTTGACTAAACAGTCAGGATGAAGCAGTTTGGCCCGCCTACCGCTTTGCGCCGAACCTAGAGCATCAAAATCGGGAGATCATCGTCATCTTCGGAAATCTCCTCATCATCGCTGTGTCTTCGAGCAATTGCCGCTGCAGCTAGTCCAAGCATCATCACTGATCCAATCATTTCGAAGCCGGGGAGATATACACCACGGATGTAAATCGTAACCATCTGAACTTGGTAATTAGGCACGCCTTCCGTTCGAACTGAATAATCACTGGTTGCTTGGAACTGCAACTGGTAATAGATATCGGACCAACCCTGAACCTTCGGAGTACGCATAATCACACGCACATTGTCTGGAGGAGCCTGTGCTTCAATCTCAGTGGAAACCTGCGGGAGCGAGATCTGGAAACCTGCATCCTCTAAATCTTCACGATTCGCAACATCGATATTGAATCGATCATATGCATTACCGTCATTGTAGACCTTGAAATTGAATGTGTAATCTACCTTAGGGCGGAGTTGCTTGAATGGCTCATCTGCTTCGACACGGAGGCGACTGAACTGCTTGATCACGACGAGTACGGAGGTGGTCTTCGGGGTGCAGGTTCCACAAGGGACACCAGTCGCAGTGTCAACACGGGCTGTAATGGATACAGTACGCTGACCCTCAGCCATTCTTTGATCACCACGGACTGATACTTCGAAAGTCACTTCTTGGCCTGCGCCAACAGTAACTGTGCCAGGGGCAGCGTAGGCTAGCCCACCTGCTGTCACGGTAATTGCCACGTTCTCAGAGTACGCAGTAGGATTGTTGAGAGTGCAATAGGTGGTGCCGGTTCGAGTCGCACCAGGGTATACCTCGATTGGGAAGTTCGCAGGAGAGCAAACAATACCAATGTCAGGGTTAGGAGATGCCTGTGCATTGACGGTATATGCGGCACCTACCCACATGCTGAGAGCATAAATCGTCAGGAAGACAATAACAGTACGGACTGACTTCATTACGGACACCTACGGTTTTCTCTACCCGGCCCCGTATTAAGAGGTTAGCCCCCGGATGAACACAGTAAGAAGACATTCACATGAAGTCGTCAAGATCGTCAAAGTCATCGTATTCATCCACCTCACTCCATTCATCTTCCTCACTAGGGGCGCGGGATAATCGACGACGTCGAGCGGAACGGACACCCATGAACACAATGAGAAAGACGAGGATTAGCCCCGCGACTGAAATCCCACCCATTACGAGGGCCGTCTCATCAGAACCAAGGGTGACAAGGGGCTCAGGAGGGCCTTCTGCTTGAATGATGAATACCTCCATCACCTCAATTTCAGGGTCGAAGGAGGAACGGATATACACTTGAATCTCGAAAGTGTCAGTCGGAATATCTCCTCCAGTCATGACTGTAAAGTTGTGAGGTACCTTCTCTTGGGGGTCAAGATTTCCTGTACTCTGTATATCGAAACTAAAACCGAGAGATTCGAGACCTGACTGGTTCTCAATCTCAATCTCGAAGATATCCTGACCATTCCCGAGATTCTGGAGATCAATTACCACTTCAGCAGATTGGTCAACACCGAGATTCAATTCTCCCGCCCGAGTCTGTGCAGAAATGCGTGCAAACTGGACTACCTCCACATCCACATCAGCGGAATCCTCGGGGCATCCGAATGTGCAAGGTACACCATTGATTGTAGTAACTGAGGCATTGATTGCCACGTCAATCATAGAAGGAGACATCGTGGATTCTCCACGTAAAGCAACCTGGAATGTCTGCTCATCACCGGCAGCGATGGTGACTGAACCAGGAGCAGCATTAGAGAGGCTTCCCGAGGAGACGGCAATATCGGCCGACATAGAGTAAGCAGATGGATTGGATAAAGTGCAATCCACATTAGCTACTTTACTAGAACCAGGATGAACCTCAATCGTAATCGATTGTTGATCGCACTCCAGAACAATACTCGGCAGGGGGCCTTGGGCCGACAATGAAGGTGTTGACAACGAAAGTAAGGTGACCATACAGAGTAAAATTGCCCAATTCATCCGCCCCCTCATGCTACGACGAGTAGGACTTGTTTTGAAGCGGTTTCGATACAAAAGGTGGACCCGGCAGGATTTGAACCTGCGACCACCGCGTTATGAGCGCGGCGCTCTAACCAACTAAGCTACGGGTCCGGGTGGGGCCTCCTCGGCCGCCATGATGAATCTGTTGGGTATTCACGACAAGGTATTTCGGACAATTTCCTCACAGGCTTCTCGTACATTTACAGGGACGAAAACCATAGTATCGTGCACCGTCTTGGATATCGCGGCCGCTACTGCAGATACATCCGCGATATCCCTCCCATCTGTCAAACGGATACCACCCATGTATGGGCGGTATCCGGTATTGTCCACGCGCGCGAGGAGAAGGTCGCGCATCGGGTCATGACCTGCCGCAGTAATCTCTGCTGAGAGTGGTATCATACATCGTTGGAGTATTCCTGGCGTGATTCCTGGAATTCTCAACCGCTTATGGAATGAATCACGTGACAACAGACGGTCGACCCAATGAGAAAGTAGTGGATCTGTGTGACCATGCCATGAACCTACAGCGCTTGAAACAACTCCGTCATCTAAACGCAAATAATCCTCTGAACTAAGATCATCATCGAGCAGCATGGATTCCATAGTTCGTTCCAAAGCCAACTCACCCTTCGATGCTAATTCTCTAGCCCTCCGGAGGAGTAGTTTGTGATACTCTGACGTGAGGATATTCATCTTGTGGAAGTATACAAGATCGTACATGTGTAAACGTGTGAGTAGATACGATTCAACTGCATTAACACCCTTGGGACGAAGTCGAAGTGAACCATCCTCGGCAATGCGCAAAGCCCTGAAGATACGCTGCACATCGAAGGTGCCTACATCTGCCCCAGAATGATGTTGATCGCGGAGAAGATAGTCCATCCTATCCACGTCCAATTGGCTGCTGACAATCTCATAGAGAGCGATAGGATGCACTCGCCCTGCATAGATATCCATCAATCGTGAGATCCCACGTTCGCCAACTAGTTCCACTAGGGCTTGACGAAGATCATTCTCTGAATCCTCAAGGATTAATCGGGCCCACTCCTCGTGTCCGCGGAAGGTACGGAATATTTCACGATCCTCTAACATGTGAGAGAAAGGAGGATGCCCTATGTCGTGCAAGAGGGCAGCATAACCAACTAACTCAGCATCCTCATCAGATATGACGCCTGGATGCAAATCACGTAGGCGAGAAAGAAGTTGTGTTGAAAGGTGATATGCGCCAAGAGAATGTGCAAATCTCGAATGTGTCGCACCTGGAAATACGAGGTTACAAGTGGAAAGCTGCTTAATCCGATGCAGGCGCTGGAAGGTTGCAGTATCAATGAGAGCCTTGACTTCATCAGGAATCCGGATATCACCATGGAGAGGGTCGCGAATCACGCGGACCTTGGCTGCGCGAGCCTCAACCTCATCGCCACGGGGTCCCATACAAAGTGAAGAGACAGACAAATGATTCAATCGTTTGCCCCATGAGATATTCGGTGATTAGTCCAGAATCCAATTGGCAAACTGTAGAGAATAACTGACCCAAACCATGCGAGGGCTGACCCCACCCAAGGACCATACTCTGGGAAGGAGCCGATAGCAATTAGGCTGTATACAGAGACACTAGTGGCACCAAGCATCATCGGGCCGGTTGCCCCTACCGGGACCTCCGATCCTTGTGCAATCCACAAACTAACCATAGTGGTCAGAAATATTGCTGGGAAAACTGAGATTACCCCACTTATGAACGGCAAACCCATGCCTGCAATGAGGACAGAAAGGCCGATTGCGGCTGCTGCGGCAATACCTCTCATCAGAACTGAGAACGGATGTACGGCATTATGCCCCGCTGGAGCCGCTGGTGCATCCTTTAACGCACGAAGGCCGATACCGAAACCCAGCATTGTAGCTAGAGAACCTATCCAGAGTGGTGCTATCGAATCAAGAGTGTTTGAGACGATAACTGTCGAGATACCTGCAGCAACTAACCAAACTGCAACTGAAAGAACAGCGACCAAGGTGACAAGCGAACCGCCCGACCACTTGTGTTCCAATCGAGGAGGGAGTACACGCCATGCACCGAGAAAAAGAATGTTGAGTAGCATACCAATGGGAACCATAGACATCGCATCGGCATGAGCCTCTACAGAGGCACTTCCATGCCATATCCCAATCGCAGCAGGAACTATCGTAGTTGGAATAGCGACAATGCTCCCGAGAGCTCCTCCCCATCGCTCAATCACAAGCGTCGCTAGAATGGCGACAGCACCTGCCATGATAGCAGATATCAGGACCGCTCCAGCGTCGACAGCCATGTCACTTCTCGTTAGTAAGGCGCTCAATCAATTCCGCCTTCCGCCCGGAGAAAGGCAAACCCTTGGACTTGAGAACATCCTTCAGTTCAGCAACCGTCATTGACGCATAATCCGCTACCGAACTCGTCTGAGAATTGTTCAATTTAGTTTGAAAAGTATCCAGTAAATTCGCATCAGGTGAAGATGAATCTTGGACTTTAGCACTGAAATCACCGATACGGTGATTGGAATCCAATGTCGAATTCCGATAGAGTATAAACATCAGGAGACCAATAACTCCTGCCAGAAGGAGAACTACGAAGGATAGAGCAGCGACCATCCCTTGTCCAGAGCCTCCTTCAACCTCAATTAGAGGCTCGGAACCCATGACATGGATGTGAGTCACCATGTTAGCTGAAGCGTTTGGACCACGAATAGATCTAAGGAGAATTGTGTGATTGCCCTCAATTTCGACATCAGGGAGTTCATTCAACCGATCCACGAGCATTGTATGTGTGATAGTAACTTCTTCCTCCCCCATGTCGTGTTCCACCAAATCCATCCAAGTGTCCCTCATATCCCAAGTCCGCCACTGGACCTCGACAGGATCACCAGTGAGCGAGTAATCGATACCTTCACCAGGACCGACATGGACCTTGTCATCCATCGTCGGCTCAGATTGCAACGAGATATTCATGCCCATGTCGAGTCCAAATACATAGTTTGCAGCCTCTGCGACGGATTCGGGCGCACGTGTCTCCCCGTGCCCGTAGACGTTATTCTGACGATTCTTGGGGATAAGGTCCTCTGCACAAGGCTCGTTCGCAAAGTCATAATGGCACGGGCGATAGATTGCAGTTTCTTGCATAATATTACGGACATCGAAAGGCGACATATCCGGGTTAGCCTGGTACATCAGAGCAGCAAGTCCAGCCGCACCAGGAGTAGCCATACTAGTCCCCGACAGGGACACATAGCCGGTGCCAGTGTTGTAATCAGGAGCATTCACATTAGATCCAATGAAAGCAATGTTTGGTTTAATGCGCCCCTCTTCAGTCGGACCTTGGCTAGAATATACTGCGATGGAGCCGCTCTTATCGAGCGCACCTACTGTAATTACGTCCTCAGCTGAACCAGGCGTCCCAATCTGTGCGGAAACCGCGTTATTTCCGGCTGCGATGAACAATGCAATACCCTCAGCCATCATTCGGTTACCCATGCGATTAACAGATTCCTCCTCAGAAGAAGTCCATTCAATTGCACCCGGTCCACCAAGGCTCATACTTGCCGCACGGATATTGAAAACGTGTTTCTTATCGACGGTCCATTCCATTCCTGCCATGACGGTAGAGAAGGAACCAGAACCACCTGAATCGAGAACCTTGACACCTACCAACTGCGCTTGTGGAGCGACCCCAACATGGACCATGTCTGGAGCACCTGTACCAGCTGTAATACCTGCACAATGTGTACCATGTCCTTGGTCATCGTAGGCCTTAACCTCAGTACCGTTCGAAAGATCGGGCGTGTTTACAGGATCATAAAAGGCGATTACCTTTGGATCATTTGTCTCGTTGCGATCATCAAGATCATCGAGACCTGCATGATCAGAATCGATACCCGTATCGATAATAGCGACTACGGAGCCTGCGCCAGTGTAACCAGTATCATCCCATACAGTGTCTACACCGTGATATGGCACGACATCCTCCATCTGAACCTCAAGACGGCCATCAAGCTCGACAAAGACAACCCCGGGAACATCAAGCACATCGAAGAGATCACCGACTGCGATTCGACCGGCAATGGAATCGATAAGATGGTACCGCCACGAGATTACAATGTCGACCGATTCTGAGAGAAGAATTTCGTCCTCAGCTATCGGTGTATGATCGAAATCGATAATGACACCAATGCGGCCGTTCTCATCTACCCAATCTCCACCGCTCATCCCAGCGACTGCCATCCACACTGCATCGTGGATACGATCACGATCCTGATCCATATTCGTGGTCTCCCACCAAGGCTCCTCCCCAGCATGAGATTCCGTAGTAGATTCCATGGCCATAGGTGCTGCAATAGGAGTAAGCATCACTGCGATAGTCAGGAACAAGATGAACCGAAGAATATGCGGCCGGCCAGTGCTCATGCTTTGACCGACTCAAAACCCCCAAATGAAACCCGCGCATAACCAGACCTAACATCGCTGGTATCAAGTCGTGATGATGTATCTCGCAACCATGAAGAGGGCAATAGTTGCTGTCCTTCTCGGCTCAATCATGGTCACCTTGACCTTCATACCAGTCGCAAATGCAGAAGTTGTAACACCCAAATGGACTGATGGAGATAGGTTCGAATACATGGGATACGACACTTTCGCAATTAGAAATTTTGAGAACTTCGTCTTCAATGGTACTAAGCCGATTTCTGTGGACAAGACAGATGGGCAACGACTGACAATTGTGTATGGAAGTGAAAGAGAATGCACACGTTCAGCTTGGGAGGGAAACTGTGGATATGCTCAGCAAAGCCATAGGATCGTTATGGAGACCATGTGGGAAAATGGTTCAACCATGTTTGAATCTGATTTACTCAACATCACCATTGAAATGAACGTTGAATGCTGGGAGCCAGTGGACCGAATCGGAATCATTCCTGCGTTTGCGGACTGTAAATACAACTGGAATTACCTGATCTCCTTTACTGTAGGACCAGAGGACAATACAGTAGAATTTGAGGCAGTTCAATGGAACAATGTCACCTATTCAGGGGATTGGCCAGAGACCTTTCGCATTGGTGATTCATGGACTACTGAGGAGAATGTCGATCGAGAATATAATCATCGATCACGTTCTAACGGAGGAGTATGGAATGAAACAGAAATACAGTCGATATCTGAAGCATCCACTTGGTCTTGGACAGTAATGGACGAGGTGAATGTCTATCTCGGAGAAAATGCGGATATCAAAGAAGAGGCAACACGAGTTCAGATTCTAGAAGCAGGTGGCTTTCGAAACAATACGTATTGGCTTGATGAAGAAGGATACGTAGTGCGCAATGAATTCAGAGAAGATGGTGTACTCTTAGCAACACTTCAGTTGACTGATTGGACATATTCGCTAGAGGATCAACGAGGCACCCAAGTTAGCGGAGGAACTGGGGCAAGTGTCCTATTCTTTGGTGCGTTGATTACAATCGTCCTATTGACCGGAATAGGATGGATTGGATGGCGAGCCTACAACCTCGTAAATGAGGAGATAATCGACGAAGTAGCGGAACGTATTGTTGAAACCGATCGACGTCTCAGAGGAAATTCTTCAGAATCTGATCGCTCGGTGGGCCTTCTGTCCCGTACGTCCGATGTCATCGATGAGGACCGAGACATCTGAAATCAGTTTTTCACGGATTAGTTGGCCGATTGCTGATCCTTGGATAGTCACTGTTGCAACACCACAGGCTCGAAATGTATTGGCATCGGAATCATGATCATAACAAACCACGAAGCCATGACTCGCCCAATCATCGATTGTTATCGTGTCATCAGTGTTATTGCCTGCTGTTACATTGTAGATTGCCTGACCTGAAGACAACGTG